>JANXAX010000206.1 GCA_025062175.1 Anaerolineae bacterium
GGACTGGCTGCACCGCCGAGTGGAAAGATAGGGATTAGATAACCGAACCAATACAGCAAAAGCAATCCCAACCAGAAAGGCGGAGTCGATACGCCCAGCAAGGCGATGAACATGCCTAACCGATCCACCCAACGCCCACGTCCGATGGCTGAGGCAATACCCACCGTGAGCCCAATCACGAGCTCGACCAGGATAGCAGCACCGATGAGCGCCAACGTATAAGGCAGGCGACTCAAGATCAGCTCGGTGACAGCAATCTGCTTGCGATAGGAAAAACCCAGGTCACCCTGCAGTAGGCGCGTGATGTAGCGAAAGTACTGTACCCAAAATGGTTGATCGAGACCCAACTCATGGCGAATCCGTTCCACGGTCTCGGCACGGGCGCTTGGTCCGGCATACATACGTGCCGGGTCTGCGGGCAGATAATAGATTAGAACAAACGTGAGCAAGGATATGCCGATCAGCACAGGGATGGCCTGGATTAAACGACGTGCCAGATAAGCCCCCATGGCTAGAGTCTCCCTTTTTGGCTGGGATCCAGCGCATCACGCAGTCCATCACCCAGCAGGTTGAAAGCGAAAATGGTGACCATAATCGCCAGGCCAGGAAAAATCACCAACCAAGGCGCCGTGCGATAGAATGACTGGCCCTGCTGAATGATCCCACCCCAACTGGGAGTAGGCGGTTGCACCCCGATGCCCATATAGCTCAAACTGGCTTCCAGCATGACGTTGGTGGCGATGCCCAGCGTACCCCACACAATGATAGTGGGCACCAATTGGGGCAGGATGTGGCGCGTCAGGGTGTAGATTCGCGGTGATCCGATCGCCCGCGACGCCACCACAAAGTCGCGTTCGCGTAAGGCAACCACCTGCCCGTAGATCACCCGCGCAATCCACGTCCAGTACACTAACCCGATGACCAGAATAATGATCCACATGCTAGGTTTCAGAATCGCCACCAGCGTCATCGCTAACAACAGAGTCGGAAAGGCCATCATAATGTCGGTGAAACGCATCAGGAGCGTTTCCAAGGGGTTGCCGAAGAAACCCGCCACGGAGCCGATGAAGGTACCGATAGTGATGGCCAACGCATTCGCCAGTACACCTACTATCAGGCTGACCCGCGCACCGTAGAGAATGCGACTGAGCAAGTCGCGTCCGTTGGGATCGGTGCCCAGTGGGAAACGCAGGCTCCCTTCGGTCACCAGCGTGCTTGGCAACGGTTGCCCGCCTTTGGTCAGACCATCACGATATTGTTTGGTGGGATCGTGCGGCGACAAGACGGGTGCCAAGATCGCTGCCAATACGATGAGACCGATCAGCACGCCACCCAGCATCGCGGCGTGATCACGGCGCAATCGCCGCCACGCCATTGCCAGGTAGCTGTCACCGGCGACGACAGTCACTGTCGCGTGCTTGCCAATTTCGCGCATGACCGGTTGTGTCGGCTTATGTTCCTGCAACTCTGATGAAGCGACTGCCAAGTGCTCCTAACCCTCCAGCATACCTGAGTCACCCTCACCCTCTCTCGCCAGATGGCAAGATGAGGGCAAGGGTGACCTGTTTTCACAAATAGAAGAGCTTAAAGAGATTCGCTGCTAGGTTCGCTCACTGCTCTAGCCACATCGTCTCGTAACGCAGTGAGTGTTCTGGATGGGTAAGTGTTGGTTCACCATGCAGCTTTTCGGAGTGTGCTACGGTGTAGACACCGTTGAACACGGGCACCCAGACCGCATCGTCCATCAGTGCCCGGAACAGTTCCTTATATCCCTGCATCCGCTTTTCATGGTCCGTGATGGTCAGCAGCTCCAGCGCTTTGGCGTGCAGCTCCTTGTTGCAGTAGCGTGACCAGTTCCAGCCACCCGGCACATTTGAATCGCAACCCAGGATAGGGCCATAAAAGTCGTCCGGGTCGGGATAGTCTTGGATCCAGGCCAATCCACCCGACCAGGTCAGTGGAGTACGACCGTTGCTGGCCTCCTCAATCACGTTCGGTGCTGCCATCGTGTTGATGGTGAGCTTGATGCCGATCTGTGCTAGGTCCTGCTGGAACGATTCACACAGCTTGGGCTGTGGCTCGACCGCGATACATGCAATGCTGGTCTCAAAGCCATCTGGATAACCAGCTTCCGCTAGCAATGCCTTGGCCTTCTCTGGGTTGTAATCGTACCCTTTGTAGTCTGGGTCGTACCCTGGCATAAGCGGTGGTAGTATCTGATTGGCCACAGTTCCGCGACCGTTCAGCAGCTGGATGATGCGTTCCTTATCGATAGCGTGGTTGAGAGCGCGACGCACCAACACATTGTCGAAGGGAGGCCATGTTACATTAATGGCAATGTAGATCGTGCTCACTTGCGGCTGGATCTCGATGCGATTCTGCCACGCCGGATCATTGGAAATACGCGTCCACTCGGCGCCGGGTGGCGGGTCGCCCATCAGGTGGATTTCCCCGGTTTCCAGGCGCAACAGAGCCACATCTGGCTCAACACCCACCTCAATCTTGACCTGATCCAGATAGGGAAGGCCTCCATAGAAATATTCAGGGTTGCGCTCAAAGATTAGATACTGACCGGGTTTCCACTCCTTAAACAGGAAAGGCCCGGTGCCCACTGGATTATGCCCGAAGTTGGCAGGATCCTTTTCCACCTCTTCCTTGGGCACAACATAGGCAAAATTTAGGGCAATCTTGTTCAAGAAGGTGACATCCGGTTGGGTCAGCGTGAACTGGACCGTGTATTTGTCCAACGCTTTGATGCCTTCCACCTCAGTCGCCTTGCCATCGATGAACTCCTTCGCGCCCTTGATACCCAGGTAGAAACCAGCACCGGGGCTGACAGTGTCAGGATCCAGCACACGGGTGAGGCTATATACCACGTCATCGGCGACCAGCTCCCGACCATTGTGGAACTTGACACCCTGGCGCAGCTTGAAGGTGTACACCGTGCCGTCGGCACTCACCTCAGGCATTGCTTCTGCGAGACGTGGCAGCAGGTTGGTGGTGTCATCATAGTCCAGCAGACCATCAAACACCATCTTGACTGCCGGCCAGTTGGTCCAGTCATATGCAATCGCCGGATCCAGCGTTGCCAAATCATCCTTGTAGGCCACCACAATCGCGCCACCGCGTTGCGGCTCGGACGCTTGAGCCGGAGACGGCCAGGCGGTGACCAAGAGCGCTAAAATGACCAACCAACTGAGCAGATAGAGCTTACGCATCGTTCTTCCTCCTCATCATTATAGATCGAGTAACGATAGCAATTTGAAAGGTCCACAGGTTGGGCTGTCACTGTCCATTTTGGAAGGTTGCAGAATGAGCCACCTTATTTGGCAATGATCGGCACGGTTTCCAAGTTCTTCCAGCGTGGCTGCCAGTCACGCGGCTTACCTTGCGTTTATACCGCACGTGCCTGAACGTTTCGGATCGACAGCACCATATCGGCGCTGAGAGGGCTACATATATGCCAGCCGCATACTATGCTATTCGCCTCTGTGCGCCGTGACACACGCAAGTTTGGTGGGCTATTATAACTCGATCAAATCGGATTGCAAATCTATATTTACTTCAGCAATATCTTGTGATTTACGCAGAAAGCAGGAGGTTATCCAAGCTTCTCAGTCCAACAGTAGGATCTGCCGCACTGCGGCGTAAATACGTTCGTCGAGCGAAGTGTTATACACCCCTTACCGACTGCCTCCCTTGCGCATCCTCGGTGAGCAGATCGCGGCGCTGGCACCAGCACTCCACCAAACATTGGTGGTGCTGTCCAGGGTCGGTGCACCTTCTCCACTGTCGGCGCGGCAGCTTGCTAAAATGGCTTCCTCAATAAAAGCCTGTGTCAATGAACCTGCACAGAAGTTCCAATCTTATCTTCTGGGGCATATTATATTCGCCAAAATTGAGCTCGAGCTTATAATGTGCCCTCAAATGGAGAGTGGGGGGATCTCTGATTTCAGAGCATCTGAGCTTCGGCCAGAGGACAAGGTTGCGACGTTCAACTCCTGGCCGAGACGAAAGGATTCCGCATTATGAACGCGACACTACGAGACATACTGAGCCAGCCAGGGGTGCTGATCGCCGACGGTGCCACCGGCACATTTCTGCAACAAGTCGGCCTGCCCAGGGGCATGGCCCCTGAACGGTGGAATCTGGAGAATCCCAATGCCATCTTGGCGCTGCACCGCAGCTACCTCGATGCGGGGGCTCAGCTGATCCTGACCAACTCATTCGGTGGAAATCGCTATCGCCTGGCACGCCACGGGCTGGCGGAGCAACTGCGCGAGGTCAACCTGACCGCAGCACAATTGGCGCGCCAAGCCGCTGGCACGACGGCGTGGGTATTGGGCGATATCGGCCCCCTGGGAGAACTTCTGGCACCCTTGGGCTCGATTTCCTATGAGGATGCCGTGACCACCTTCTCCGCGCAGACTGCGGCGCTGGTCGAGGGAGGGGTGGACGGTATCCTCATTGAGACGATGAGCGACCTGGGAGAGGTCAAAGCCGCCGTGGAGGGCGCGCGTCGTGTGACCGATCTGCCTGTGCTCGTGACGATGAGCTTTGACACGCGCGGACGCACGATGATGGGAATTACCCCGACACAGGCAGCCCATGAACTGTGGGCACTCGGCGTAGACGTCGTCGGTGCCAACTGTGGGCGCAGCTTGCCCGAGAACCTGGAGGCGATACGCGCGATGCGTGAAGCAGAGCCACAGGCCGTGTTGATGGCCAAGCCCAATGCCGGTCTGCCTCATACCGCGGGTGACACACTCCACTATGAGGTGACGCCCGAGGTGATGGCAGATTATGCTGTGCGTTTTGTCGCGTTGGGAGTGAAAATTTTCGGCGGCTGCTGCGGCTCGACACCCGAACATATCCGCGCCGTCGTGCGCGCCTTGCGCGGATAGTCTCTCTGGCGCGATGGAGCAGTTTATCGGGCACACCTTCCAGTTGCGCGTGCGCCTGCGCGCACCGCTCTGGCAGCTCGGCGCCGGCTGGGCTGCGCTGGGCGGTGTCATGGCAAGCGGCTCCCTCAGCGGAAACGATGCAACACTGCTTGCGCGTGTCGGCACTGTGTTGCTCGTCTGGCTGCTGGCCGACCCTGTGCTGGGCACGTTGTGGGAACTAGGGACGGCGCCGCACGGAGTCTGGACACGGCTCTGGCACTCCACCGGCGCCATAGA
>JANXAX010000207.1 GCA_025062175.1 Anaerolineae bacterium
TTTTATTCTCACGTTATTGTTTCCCTTCCTGATGAACTTCACCGCTGGGATAGCACGCGACTTTGTGCTGCGCTACGGGGGTGAAAATGCGCTGATCGCAGAACGCCTCAATCCGTTTCTCCTGATGATTGTGGGATTCTTCCCTGTCACTTTCTCGCTGGTACTGGCCCTGGAAACCTTTGTGGGAGAGAAGGAGCGAGGCAGCCTGGAGCCGCTGTTGTCGATGCCCGTTTCCGACGGCGAACTCTATCTGGGTAAGATGCTGGCCGCACTAATTCTGCCGCTGGCTGCGAGCTACCTGGCTATCGCGGTGTATCTGATCAGCATGGTCTTCAGCTCCGGTTGGCTGCCCGAACCTCTGACGTTGCTCCAGATGTTTCTGCTCAACAGTATGAAGGCCGCGGTGATGGTCTCCGCAGCGGTGATCGTTTCCAGCCAGACCTCTAGCGTCCGGGCTGCCAATCTGTTGGCCAGTTTCATCATCATTCCGATGGCCTTACTGGTACAGGCCGAGAGCATTCTGCTCTTTTGGGGGCAGTACGATGTGCTGTGGTGGATCATCGCGGCACTGGGGGTGGCAGATCTTATCCTGGTGCGTATGGGCATCCGCATCTTCAATCGTGAAGAGATCCTGGCGCGGGAAATGGATGAGCTCAACCTACGCCGGGTGGTGCAAGACTTTCTCGGATATTTTCTGCGGCCGCCGGAGCAGGCGTTGCAACGTGGAACGTATCCCCCACCTGACCTAGGGCGCATGCTATGCCACGACGTCCCCTCCATGTTGCGCATGCATTGGCAATCCCTCGCGGTGGTGCTGCTCACCTTGGTGGGCGCTGTCGTCCTGGGTGTGGCTTCGGCGGCACAATGGCCCCTGCCGGAAGGGGCTATCCGTCTTGATACGTTGCCGCAGGACACCTTTGAGCGCGTTCCGGAGCTGGGCTTTCTGCCGCGCTTTAGCGTCACGGGAGTGTTTTTCAACAATTTACGCGCGCTGGCCCTAGCTGGCCTGTTGGCCATCTTCTCTTTCGGGGTCATGCCGTTGGTATTACTGATGGCACCCCTGGCGTTGGTGGGCTTCTTCGCTGCGCAAGTGGGTGCACTGGGTTACAGTCCACTGGTCTTCGTGGCAACGTTCATTCTACCCCATGGGATTGTCGAGCTGCCCGCTGCGATCATTGCGACCGGATTTGCACTCCGCGTTGGCGCCGCGCTAGTGTCGCCACCTTTTGGTCTTGATGTCGGGCAGGGTTTCCTCTTGGCGCTGGCGGACTTCCTCAAAGTATTTCTCTTGCTCGTGGTGCCGCTATTGCTCTTGGCTGCCATACTGGAAGTGAAGCTGACACCGCAGATCGTGCTAGCGGTGTATGGGGTGCATTCATAGCGATCGTCGCTCGCTTCACCCTTTATGAGTGTTGGGGAGATTCGGGGTGATCGCGCATCGCTAGAGCTGGGACTTTCGCGGATGGGGGCTTCTTCACCTCATCGAGCGATGTGTGTCCGCCATCGAATACCGTGGGAGCATGTCTAGGACGAAGCTACCGCGCATCTCGCTGGATGATGCGCCCCACTTGCTTTTGCAGCACCGCAATTCGCCCTCCCTGGGCGTCGCGCAGTTCGAGCTTCCACTCCCCTGTCGGCTGAGCCAGGATGCTTCCCAGGGTTCTGCGGAACACCCTTCCTGGCACAAGCGCAACCTTCCAAGAGGCAATCACCCGGTCATTGTGCCACAATCGCATATCGCCCGCCAGGGCGGAAGTCACTGCCGCGGCCACTTCCACCGTGGCATAGGATAAGACGAGATTGAGTGCTGCTCGCTCGTTGGCATAAGCAAAGCCGCCCGTTTGATTCACTGGGTACCAATATTCTTGCCAGCGCACCGTCTCACCCGGTGTTAGTGTCATTTCATCCCAGAAGGTGGGTGCCAATCCAGCCCACAGCTCGAAGTAGCGACTATTGTCGTCCGTCCAGACCGCTGCCGGGATATCACCCGGGCTGAATATTTTGGCGCCGCGGGCTATCTGGTGCGGAAAGACACGCACCACCCCCAAACGCGTCTGATGGTTGTACGCGCCCATAAAATCGCTCGTGATAGCGGGGTAAGCGAAGACACCGAGATACTTTCGCCAGTTGCTGGCGCGACTCATATCACGTCCCCGGAACTCCGGCCAGCTCATCAGCTCTCCAGCACCGGGCAGGTCTTTGTCCCCACTCGAGTGGACCATCACCCGCTTGACCGGCAGGATAAACTGAAGTCCCACTTCAGCCTGCTGACTGCCCAGACTGAACATCCCATTGATCCAGAACTTATAACGTACCACCTCGTTAGTCGGGTTGGTGATCTGGGGGATCAGCTTGAAATAGGAGTGCTGATTGTCCAGTTGCACCGTAATCGTGCAGACGAGCCCGGAACGCTCCTCCACATCGTGCAGCGAAACGCTGACGTAATCCGGGTGGCGCTCGATGGTGTAGTGCCAGGGCGTCGCCTCGCTCAACCCGTGCTCATCCAGGGGCAGTGCCCATTCCATACCACCTGCCGCCAACCACCATCCGCGAATACCCCAATGGGTCGGTTTGAGCACCGGATTTGTATAAAAAAGGTTATAACCGCTCGCCTTATCGATCCAACGATACAGGCGTCCGCCCAGTTCGGGAAGGATGGTGAGCTGGATGTAGCGATTCTCCAAAACGATGGCACGATAGAGGTGTGGCGAGGGGGGTCCCACCTTGGTATGATCGAGCCGCGGATACGGATACACGGGGTCGTCCGGTGCGGTCGGCAACAACGCCGATTGATAGTCATAGGCCATCAAGGCGAGGCTGGTCTCATAGACGGTGGGCGACATCACCTTCGTAACGGTTGGGGACACCACGCGCGATGGAGATGGCACGGACGTCGCCTTGGGTGAAGGGAGCTCATAAGGCGTGGCAGAACGTGTGCTGGAAGGTGAAGCTGGAAGTGGGGAGGAAGGCAAAGTCAACGTCACAAGGGGCATGGATACATCAGAACCAACTGTCGTGCCAGTACCAGGCGTGCAGCGACTCGCCAGTGCCAGCCCTAGACTCAGCAAAAGGCAAAGCCAGGCTAAAGAACGTGTGCAATTCGAGTGCGGCAACGGCATCTAATGCTGCTCCGCGTGTGCCGCGCCCACATCCTGGACGAAATAATGGGGCTGCAGATGTTCTCCGGTGGCATAGGCCAGCGCGTCCTGCCAGTGACGCAGCGCACCAGGCTGGAAGACTCGTTCTCGTAAGTAGCTTCCTACCGCCGGGTCGCTCACGAAACGCTGGCCGGCACGTTCCTCTCCCTTCAATACCTCCCGCTCAATCGCAGCGCGCAGCTGCGAGGCGATCATCTCTCCCAACAGGTAGTTGTGGTAATACACAGGTGCGGTGCTGAGGTGGATCTTGGCCGCCCAATCTGGCGCATCCCGTCCATCCGGGCGCGCGACACCCTGAAAATGCTCCACTAGATCCCACCACAAGTGGTTGAGATCCTGGCTGGGGTCGCGATACAATGCGCGCTCAAAATGGCTCATCACCGGCACCCAGCGACTCATGATCAGCAATTCCGCCGCGGCATATTGGCGCATCGCACATTCTAGCTGACGTGCCTCATCGGTGCGTTCCGGAATATATGTGCTGATCCAATCGACGTCGCTCGCCAATCGCCCCATCAGGATGGCAACGGCCTCGGTCATCAAGGTGTGCGCCGGTTGACGCAACACATAGGGCAGGCGCATGTCCAGGTACTTGTCATAGACGGCATGACCTAGCTCGTGCAACAAAGTGGACATCCACTGATAATTGGGGCGCAAGTTACAGAGCATGCGTACATCCCCTTTGCGGTCGATGTGGATGCAGTAGGCATGCTGTTGCTTGTTGGCACGTTCGTATAGATCGCTGCGTGCCAGGATATCGTCCACCTGCAATCCCAGCGCGTGGTAGAAGCGTCGTCCCAACGCTACGAGATCCTGATCGACGTAGGTGTTCGTCAAAAACTGGTGCACTGCCGGATCCGCCATCGGAGCCTCTTGGAAGAAGGGGTCGCTGTAATGCCAGGGACGCAATGCCTGTGGCGCGACCCCGAAGCGCGCGCTCAACCGGGCATCCAGGCTGGCCTTGTAGGCCTGGTAGATGGGGCGAACCTGGCGGTCCAGCTCATCCCACAGAGTGAACAGCTGCGCCTCATCCAGTTCTTGAAGGGTCAAGCGCATTGTGTAATAGTTGTCAAAGCCGATGTCGCGCGCGACGCGGTTGCGTATTTCGACCAGCTCGAGCAGCCGCGGTGCGACACGGGCGCCAATCTGCTTACTTGCCTCCCAGGCACGTTGCCGCAGTACGTTGTCAGTCGATTCACGGAGAATCTCTTTCAGTTCATTATCGCTGACTGTTTTGCCATTTAGGACGGCACGGAAGGTGTTGAACTCATTTTCGATGTCCGCTTCACGCTGACTGATGTCCCGGATGGTCTCATCATCCATCTGGTTGCCCAGAAACTGATAGCGCAGCAGGACCACCTGACGCGCAAGCACTGCCTCCGCCGGCGGGTGTTCTGCACACAGGGCATTGAAGCGCTCGAACGTAGCGCGGTCGGCGTACAAACGGCGCAGCGCAATCTGCAGACGTACATATTCTTGCTGATGTTCTGGTCGGCCTGTCGTGGTAAAATACCAATACGCCAAAGCGGCCTGAGTCTCTACTTTCTCGACTTGCGCGACGAATTGTTCCACGAACTCGGCGAGCGCGTTATAGTTCATTTGGTTGATCCTCGTCGGTGATAAGCTGCTCGGCATGCTCGGTGCGCACCCATAAGGTGAGGACTTGGCCCTCCTTAACCTGGCTCCAGCGTGCCGCGATGATTTCGATCTCGGCGCGGGTGCTGGCCGGCGCATAAGGCGCATGACGCACTGGATAGTTCAGACGCGCCGGACGTCCTTCTGCCCACGCACGTCGACATCGCTCCACCAATCCCGGTCCATTGAAGGTGCGCATATCGCACGATGCGACAAAGGTTGGCACCGGCCCTTCGGCCAACGAAGCCACCCACAGCTGCTCTGCAGGCTTGAACTGGGGCGGCGGCCCTTCGACGATCGTGATGTAAGCCACCTGATCGCGATCGATGTCCTCCGCCATAGCGCTCCGAAGTTACAGGTACCCG
>JANXAX010000208.1 GCA_025062175.1 Anaerolineae bacterium
GATGCCCTCAGACAGATGCGCGAACGGCATCGTTTCATCCGTGGGATGACCAGCTGGGTGGGCTTCCGCCAGACCGGTGTCTACTACGTACGCGAGGAACGCTTCGCCGGCCAGACCCATTACCCCTTCCGTAAGATGCTCAAATTCGCCCTAGATGCCATCACCGGGTTCAGTTATCTCCCTCTGCAGCTGGCCACTTACCTGGGCTTTGCCATTGCAGCGCTGAGCGCAATTGCTGCGGTGGTGGTCATCTTCGCCCGCCTTTTTATGGGTGCTGCTCCATTTTATGGGCAGGCCACCACACTGGTGTGTGTGTTGTTCATCGGCGGCGTGCAGCTGATCACCTTGGGCATCATCGGGGAGTACCTGGGCCGAATCTACGATGAAGTGAAGGGCCGACCGCTGTACATCCTGCGTGAGGCGATCGGCTTTGAAGAAGCCCAGACACCATCGGCGAGACAAGTAGCGCAATAGAGCGTGTAACCTACTCCATAGGAGAGAGGCTTTTATGATTGACTTGACCGTCTATGAAGATCGCCTGGCTCGGGCCGTCCAGCGTGCGCGTGAACGTGGCATCATCATCCCCACCTTTGCCCAACAGCGCGACCCGACAAAGATCCCAGAGGCGATCCGACGTAAGCTCGCCGGTGTGGGGCTCTGGGACATCACCCCACTCAACCTCTTTCGCATCACATGGAAGAATGAACCGGTGCCCGTCGGGGGTGGCTTCGGCTCGGTAAACTATCTTGAGTTTCCTCCTTCCTTGACCGGGGTCGAGGCACGCATCATCGCCCTGGTAGGAAAGTGGTTTCCAACGGGTGCCCATAAGGTGGGTGCCGCCTTCGGTTGTCTGGTGCCGCGTCTCGTCACTGGCCAGTTCGATCCGACCACCCAGAAGGCGGCGTGGCCCTCGACAGGCAACTATTGTCGCGGTGGCGCCTATGATTCCGCTTTGCTGGGTTGCGATTCGATCGCCATCCTGCCGGAAGGGATGAGTCAGGAGCGCTTCGAATGGCTTGCCTCCGTAGCGGGCGAGGTGATCAAGACGCCCGGCGGCGAGAGCAATGTCAAGGAAATTTTCGACAAGTGTTGGGAGCTGCGCCGTTCTGGCGAGGACATCGTCATCTTCAACCAGTTCGAGGAGATGGGAAATTACCTGTGGCATTACTATGTCACCGGTCACGCGATGGAGGAAGTGCTGCAGCAGGTGCTGCGTCCTGGCGACACCTATCGCGGTGTGGTGCTGACCACCGGTTCCGCGGGTACCATTGGGTGTGGGGACTACTTGAAGCAGGTCTTTCCAAGTAGCAAAATCGCCGCTAGCGAGGCCTTGCAGTGCCCGACGCTGATGTATAACGGATTCGGCGCCCACCGCATTGAGGGCATCGGCGACAAGCATGTTCCTTGGATTCATAACGTGAAGAACACCGACATGGTAATGGCGATCGACGACGAAGCGACGATCCAGCTCATCCGGCTGTTCAATGAACCGGCCGGGCAGGCGTATCTCGCCTCGCAGGGCGTTCCGGAACAGACGATCGCAGACCTGTCCCTGTTGGGCATCTCCGGAGTCGCCAACCTGCTGTCGTGCATCAAGTTTGTCCGTTATTATGAGCTGGGCCGCCACGATGTCGTGTTGACGGTGCTCACCGACTCGATGGAGCTATATGGCAGTCGGCTGCGCGAGCTGGCCGCTGAACGTGGCGTTTTCACGCGTGAAGATGCCATCGTTGCCCGTCATCGCTACCTGTTGGGTCAGGGTATTGAGCATGTCGAGGAGCTGAGCTATTACGCTCGCAAACGCATCCACAATCTGAAATATTTCACCTGGGTGGAACAGCAGGGCAAGAGCGCTGCGGAGCTCGAAGCGCAGTGGTATGATCCGCATTATTGGACAGATATCCAAAATCAAGTGGAGCAGATCGACGCACTGATCCAACAGTTCAACGAGCGCACCGGCCTCTTGAAAACTTTATAGCCGAATAATTCGTAACATTGAGTGAACGATCGGATAGCGCCGTGCAGTTGTCGAGGTGAGGGCGAATGGGTGCACTTCCGGAGATTCGCATTGGACTGATTGGCTATGGTTTCATTGGCAAGGTACACACGCTGGCTTACCGGTCGTTGCCGCTGATCTACGATCCGATGCCGGCACGAGTGCGCCTGGTGGGCGTCAGCGCGGCAACTCGAGAGTCGGTGCAGAAGGCGATCGATCAGGCTGGATATGAGTTCGGCAGCACCGACTGGCGTGAAGTGATTGGACGTGAGGACATCGACGTCATCGACTGCTGCGTTCCCAACCACTTGCATTATGAGGTGGTGATGGCGGCGCTGCGTGCTGGCAAGCACGTTTACTGCGACAAGCCGCTTGCGACCAACCTGGCTCAGGCGCGCGACATGCTGGCCGAAGCACGGCGTTCCGGCGTGCAACATCGCATGACCTTCCATCTGCGCTTCGTGCCCGCGCTGATGCGCGCCAAACAACTGGTCGAGGAAGGGTTCTTGGGGCAGGTTTTCAGCTTCCGCGCCTGTTATCTCCATTCGGGGTACGTTGACCCCAACCGTCCGATGTCCTGGCGTCTAGAGGCCACGGCCGGGGGTGGTGCGCTGGTCGATTTGGGCTCCCACGTGCTCGACCTGCTGCGCTATCTGTTGGGCGACTTCGCAGAAGTCTTTGCGGTTACCGAGACGTTTATCAAAGAGCGTCCGCTTCCCGGTCAGCCCGAGCGTCGTGTCGCGGTCACAGTGGACGACCTGGTGATGTTGACTCTGCGCACTGTGGATGGCGCTCTTGGCAGCGTCGAGGCCAGCCGGTTGGCCACGGGCACGAACGATGACATGCGCCTCGAAATCTACGGTCAGCGGGGGGCGTTGCGCTTTAGTCTGATGGACCCCAACTGGCTGCACGTCTTTGACGCGCGTGACCCAGAGGCACCCTTTGGGGGCAACCGCGGCTTTAAGGCGATCGAAAGCGTGCAGCGCTACCCAGCGCCGGCGGTGCTGCCCGGCCCCAAGTTTGCCATCGGCTGGCTGCGTTACCACATCGCCAGCCAGTTCGACTTCATCTCCAGCCTGGTCAAGGGTCAGCCAGGCCCGCCCGATTTCGAAGATGGCATGCGCGTGCAGGAGATTATGGAAGCGGCCTATCGTTCCGCCCGCGACAGACGCTGGGTCGCACTGCCGTTATCGTGAAATGTGAGCTCGAGCTGCGCCACGGCCGTCCGGGGGCAGTCTTATCTCCCCTCACCGTACAGGCGGCCAGCCGGTCGCCCCGAAGCGCGCGGTTTCGCTTCCCCAAGAAATGCGCCCGCGTGAGGCCGGAAGCAGCCCTATACAGTTGCTTTCGCCGCGATGACTTCCTGCATCATCGCGATCAGCGCGCCGAGCGGTTTAGGTCCTAGATCCTGGCCGCTGCGCAGCCGCACAGCGACGGTGCCGGCTTCCACCTCACGGTCGCCCACGATCAACATGTAGGGGATCTTCTGCTCCTGGGCCTTGCGGATTTTGTTGGCCATGCGGTCGCTGCCCTCATCGACCTCGGCACGCAGGCCGGCCGCTTTCATTTGGGCGACCACCTGCCGCGCGTAGTCGCGGTGACGGTCGGCGATGGGGATGAGCACCGCCTGGACGGGCGCCAGCCAGACCGGAAATGCCCCACCATAATGCTCGATCAGAATGCCGAAGAAGCGCTCCATGCTGCCCAGCAGGGCGCGGTGCACCATGTAGGGACGGTGCGGCTGTCCATCCTCGCCCATATAGGTCAGATCGAAGCGCTCCGGCAGGTTGAAATCAAACTGGATGGTAGTCAGCTGCCACTCGCGGTTGATCGCGTCTTTCACCTTGAGGTCGATCTTGGGACCGTAGAAGGCTCCGCCACCCTCGTCAATCTCGTAAGGGATGCCACTGCGTTTGAGCGCGTCTTCCAGCGCCTGTTCAGCCGCGCGCCACTGTTCGACGTCACCCACTGCCTTGCGCTCGCCGGGACGGGTGCTCAGATAGGCGCTGAACTCGTCGAAGCCAAAAGAGCGCAGCAGATACAGGGAAAAATTGAGCACAAAATCGATCTCGGCGGGCATCTGGTCGGGGCGACAGAAGTGGTGGGCATCGTCCTGGGTGAACCCGCGCACGCGCAACAGACCGTGCAACACTCCACTGCGCTCATAACGATACACAGTGCCCCACTCGGCAAAGCGCAACGGCAGGTCGCGATAGCTGCGCAGCGTGCTCTTGTAGATCAAAATGTGAAACGGACAGTTCATTGGCTTCAGGTAATATTGCTGCCCTTCGATTTCCATCGGGGCATACATGTTCTCGCGATAGTAGCTCAAATGCCCACTCGTCTCCCAGAGGGCACTGCGTCCGATGTGAGGAGAGTAGACCAGATCGTAGCCATGGGCCAGGTGTTCGCGCTTGCAGAAATCCTCAACCAGATGGCGAATCAGGGCACCTTTGGGATGCCAGAGGATCAGCCCACCACCCAGCTGGTCGGGGTGGATGCTGAAAAGATCCAGCTGGGTGCCCAGACGACGATGGTCGCGCTTTTCGGCCTCGGCCAGGCGTTTAAGATAGGCCTCCAGCTCCTCGGCCGTCTCCCAGGCGGTGCCATAGATGCGCTGCAGCATCGGATTACGTTCGTCGCCGCGCCAATAGGCCCCGGCTACCCGAAGCAGCTTGATGCCGTCGGGGTTGATCTGTCCGGTGCTTTCCACGTGCGGGCCACGACAGAGATCCTCGAAGTTGTCGTGGCGATACGTTGTGAGCGTCACAGTGGCTTCGCCGCCAGCGCCAGCTACCTCGCCGTCCTCGGTCAGACTGCCGGACACCAGGCCTTCGATCAGCTCTAGCTTATAGGGCTGGTTGGCGAAGATGCGGCGCGCTTCATCGGGTGTGACCTCGCGGCGCACAAACGGGTAGTTGGCGGCGATGATCTCGCGCATGCGGCGTTCGATGGCGACCAGGTCATCCGGGTTGAGGGTGCGCGGCAGGTCGAAATCGTAGTAAAAGCCATCCTCAATCGCCGGACCGATGGCCAGCTTGCCTTCGGGGAACATCTCCAGGACCGCCTGCGCCATCACATGGGAGGCCGAATGACGCAAACGATACAGACGACTTTCCAAATAGTCCGAAC
>JANXAX010000209.1 GCA_025062175.1 Anaerolineae bacterium
GCCGAAACCAATGCCGCATGGATGGCCTCCAGCACCACTTCTTTGGGGAGCTGGCGCTCGTGGCACACCTGATTGATGGCCGCGATGAACTCTTTATTCACAATTCTTCTTTGACCTCCTGCCTCTGCTGCTCGTCGCGAAGGTCGCGCCTCCCGAATTATGCGCTTTTACAAAGAAAAGTGGGGAGGAGACCCACTTTTCTTTGATGACACTCGGTTAAATCGTATTACATTATATCACTTTAAAGTGTCAATTGCAAATCCCCAGTGATGAGGTGTTGAAAAACGTCCAAGTTTCTCTTTTTCGCTCTGCTTTCCTGCAAAAATCTGAACGGTTGAGGGGCTTTTTCAATACTCTTGGCAACGGAATGCACACCGTGGCCACACAAACTTGATTTTATGAAAAGTCGTGATACAATAAAGGTGACAAGCTAAGACTGAAGCGTTAACGGACGCAGTGTGCGTGCTAAGAGAAGGGGTGACGCTTATGGAGGAACAAATCCACGCATTTCTCAATTTTCTGACAAGCGAAAAGAAATACTCTGAAAACACTGTTGCCGCTTATCGCAACGATCTCACCCAGTTTCTGGGATATTTGCAAAGGCGGTTCGGGGTACAGAGAGACCATGAGGGAAAGACTCTGATGCCGATCACGTGGGACGATGTTGGCAGAGAGGTGATCCTTTCTTACATCATGGACCTCAGGGAACGCGAATATACCTCTTCCACGATCGCCCGGAAAGTAGCCGCTCTCAAATCATTCTTTCATTATCTGGTAGCGGCAGGCATTATCCACAACGATCCAACTGTCACACTCGATTCGCCCAAGGTGAAGAAGCGTCTGCCCAAGGCGATCTCGCGTCGCGATATCGAGCGGTTGTTGGCAGCTCCCACCGGCAGCGACTCCCCTAAAGCACGCCGAGATCATGCCCTATTGGAGCTCTTATATGCCTCGGGAATGCGGGTCACCGAGCTGGTGTCTCTGGATGTGGACGACGTCGACCTGAAAGCTGGCACGGTATTTATCCGTGGCAAGAAAGCGTTGAGTAAAGAGCGCGTCATCAGCATCGGCGAAACCGCAACCCAGGCGGTTGCATCTTATCTCCAGCATGGGCGCGCTCAGTTAGCCCATGACCCTTCTGAAAAAGCTCTGTTTGTGAATCATCGCGGTCAGCGGTTGACGCGTCAGGGGCTGTGGTTGATCATCAAGCATTACGTCGAACAGGTGGGCATCTCTCAGGACGTGACACCTCACACGTTGCGCCACTCCTTTGCCGCGCACAAGCTGAGCCAGGGCAAATCCTTGCAAGACCTCCAGAGACTGCTGGGACACGCGAACATTTCCACCACCCAGGTATATCAACAGGTCAGTCAGGAAAGTGAACTATAACGTGTTTTCTTCCGCGTTCTGTCACCTCCGCCAGCAGGTTTATAGACCATTCTCGCCTGTTGCGTTCTTAGCACCGTTCATAGGGAAGCCCCGATGAGATACGAGGAAAAACTGCTGGCCACTGGCGAATATATCGTGCTCGCAACGCGTAAGCACTGGATTGTGTTATTGCGCCACGCTTTCATCAACCTTTTTCCAATGCTTATTCTTGCGAGTGGTGTGGTGTTTCTGGCTACGTCGTCCGATTTTCTGCCAATTCTGGCGGCTTTAGTGATATTGTTGCTGCCTATTGGTCGCTTTATCTTTGTGTTCCTGCGGTGGTGGAATGAGCAATATATTGTCACGAACCGTCGTGTGATCCAGACGGAGGGGATCATCACCAAGCGGGTGATCGACTCCTCGCTGGAGAAAGTCAACGATGTGGCCCTCATCCAGTCCATTTGGGGCCGCTTGCTAAACTATGGCGACCTCGAAATCATGACAGCTAGCGAGATGGGGGTAAATCGCATGCGACGGATCAAGAATCCACTCGACTTCAAGACCGCTATGCTCAACCAGAAGGCAGGATTAGGTCTCGATATTTCGGAGCATATCGCGGTGCCTCCTATGCCCAGAGACTCCGAGCGATTGCGCCTGCTTAGACAGTTAGAAGAATTGCGCCGACGCGGAATTCTGACTCCGCAGGAGTTTGAACAAAAGAAGAGAACGCTCTTGGACAGGCTATGACAACGGATCACATCCCTACACTAGAGCAGCTCCAAGCTGCGGCGGAGGTTATCAACCAGCATTTTGCTCAGATGCCCCAAGTGGGTATCGTCTTAGGCTCTGGTATGGGCGCGTTGACAGAGGTCGTGGCGGACCGCCATGGCATTCCCTATGGGGACATTCCCCACTTCCCCACTTTGACCATACCAGGCCATGCCGGCGTACTGGTGATGGGCAACCTGGCCGGTCATTGTGTCGCGGTGCTGCAAGGACGCGCGCACTACTACGAAGGTTATTCAATGCAGCAGATCACATTACCGGTGCGCGTGTTGCGCCTGTTGGGTGTGCACACCCTGATTGTCACCAACGCTGCCGGCGCACTCAACCCGACCTTCAATCCAGGTGACTTGATGCTAATCTGCGATCACATCAACTTGGTGGGCATGGCAGGGGCGCATCCGCTGCGGGGGCCCAATCTGGACGCACTGGGTCCGCGCTTTCCGGATATGTCGCAGGCGTACGACCCTGCGCTGCGCACCTTGGCGCGCAGAATTGCTCAGGAGCGTGATATTCCTCTACATGAGGGCGTGTATGTGTGTGTCGCTGGTCCCTCATTTGAGACCCCG
This sequence comes from Anaerolineae bacterium, assembly GCA_025062175.1. Lineage (GTDB taxonomy): Bacteria > Chloroflexota > Anaerolineae > 4572-78 > NAK82 > NAK82. Next base: position 2,721 of record JANXAX010000209.1, read on the forward strand.
GCCGAGGTGCGGTTTCTGCGCCTCATCGGCGGGGATGCGGTGGGCATGTCCACCGCGCCAGAAGTGACGGTTGCGCGCCACGCCGGGATGCGCGTGCTGGGCGTCTCTGGCATCAGCAACGTCGCCATCGATCAACCCACGTCGGAGCGCATCACCTCTCACGATGAGGTGTTGGAGACTGCTGAGATCATCGTACCGCGCCTGACCGAACTGATCCGCGGCGTGCTGGGCGCATTGCCCCGCGCGTAGAACTACCCCAAAGGCGTTGAGCTCGTTATCTCAAGAATTTTGCAAGCACCAGGAAGGTACCCAGCCGAATCCGTTCGGTGGAGAAGTACCCGTGGCGGAACGTCCCGATCGATCTCCCCAGCCAACCACGATGAGCGCTGACCCGACACGATGGTGTTCTATCGGCTATGCGCTGGTGCTCAGTGGGACGATCATCTGGCTGTTTGGGGTGCTGGCGGCTTATTACGTGGTGCATAAACCTTTCGACCTGGTCCAACTGCGTGCCCTGGGACAGGTTGTGCTCGACGTGGCCCTCTGGTGCGGTGTGCTCGTCATCGCTGTGGGTGGCGGGCTGCGGGTGATAGGCGCGATGCAGCTTCCCAGCTTGTCCCCCGTCGAGCAAATGCTCTTTGGATGGGGGATAGGGGGAGCGCTGTGGGGCTATGCGGTGATGGGCCTTGGTTGGGCAGGGCTGCTCCATCCCGCTGGGATTGCGTTGTTGGGTGCCTTTTTGTTGGGCTGGCAATTGGTACGTCCACAGCCACTGCGCTTTGCCTGGCAGACGTTGCGCGTCGCTTGGCCTCGACCGTGCGGTCGTTTTGAGTGGCTGCTGGCCGGCGTAGCAGTGTTCTGCTTGCTGGTGGGACTCATCCGGGCGCTCGCGCCTCCCTATGCTTTCGATGCCCTCGTATACCACTTGCGCCAGGCTCGGCTTTATCTGGCCGCTCACTCGTTGTTTGTCCCAGTCGATAGCGCTTATGCCGGTTTTCCGGGGCTTCTGCAGATGCTTTTTGCTTCCACCCAAGCACTGGGCGGTGACAGCGCATCCCAATTGCTCCATTTCACCTTCCTGCCCGCGACTATTCTGGGTGCAGCCGCCTTAGGCCGACGGTTGTGGCAGCTGGATTTGACTTGGCCCATCGCGGCTCTGCTCACCACGGTGCCCACGCTTTTTCTTGTCGCCACATGGCCCTATGTGGATGTGGCGTTGATGTTCTATACCCTGCTGTTCTTCTATGCGCTGGTGTTTTGGCTGCAGGATACGCGCCAGCAGTGGTTGACCCTGGCGGCGGTGCTATGCGGTGTGGCGATGGAGATCAAGTACACCGCGTTGTGGTATCCGCTCGCCGCAGCCGGGCTGGTGATACTGCGCCTACGGCGTGATGGATGGCGCATCACCTTGCTGCGCTGGGTCTACTTGGGAAGCATCGCCGCGCTTGTAGCGGCGCCGTGGTATCTGCGCAATTGGGTGCTGACGGGCAATCCCATTTATCCTTACCTTTGGGGCGGTCCTGCCTGGGATGCTGGCCGAACGACGTGGTGGGACCGCGTCGGCACAGGGCTGATGACCCAACCGTGGCGATTGCTCATCGCGCCGTGGGAAATGACCATCTTCGGGATCGAGGGCAGGGCCGGCTACCAGGCGACGCTGGGGCCGCTGTTGCTTGCCCTAGCGCCTGTCATCCTGGCGACGTGGCGTCATCTCCATCGGGAGGAAAAGCGTGGGCTGGGCTGGATCACCCTGTTCAGTGGGGTGCTTTACGCCGTCTGGTTGTGGGGTGTGGCGCGCTCTGCCTTGTTGATGCAAAGTCGGTTGTTGCTGCCCATCTTTCCGCTGGTGGGGCTGGTGGCGGCGTTGGCGTTACAGCGGCTGCCCGCCTTGGACACGCGTACGTTTTCCGTCAGCTGGGTGTTTCGCGCGGCGACCGCATTGGTATTAGTACTCCACCTCTTCACCACAGTGAGCAGTCTTGTCCAAGATCGCCCCCTTGCCGCACTTTTGGGAGGCGAGCCGCGCAGTGCTTATGTGAGCCGTCGCGTGGGCAGTGCCTACACAGCGGCGATGGAGCGGATCAACACCTTGCCGGAGTCAGCGAACATCCTGTTCCTCTGGGAACCGCGCACGTATCACTGTCAACGGGTCTGTCTGCCTGACTCGCTGTACGACAACTTGGTCTATTTAGTCCGCCAACACGGCGAGGCGCCCCGCTTGTCCCAGGCGTTAAGCGCGCAGGGGATTACACATCTCTTGCTCAATCGTGCCATCTTTGAAGTAGCTGTTCAGGAAGGCAGCGACCCGATTCCTTCGCAGGCGCTCAAGGTGCTGAAGGAGTTGCAAGCACACCACCTCGAGTCGATCTACGACGATGGGGTGGCCTATG
>JANXAX010000020.1:0-9495 GCA_025062175.1 Anaerolineae bacterium
TTCTAGTATTCGGACAAGCAGGGCTTTTCATCGCCCTGCGCCATGGCTCCGCTCCGGCCGCTTATGCCCACGACGGCGGAGTCATTCAGACAGAGGTGACCATTCACTACTTACTGACGGGGACGAACCCTTATGTGGCCGACTACCGAAATACCCCGATGGCGGAGTGGGGCACCGAGTATCGCACCGCGTTGGATCACTACCCTTATCTGCCTTGGACGTTCCTCTTCTCGGCCCCTTTTTATCTCGCAAGTTCCGCCACGCTCGGCTGGTTTGATCAGCGCTTCGTTTATCTTATATTGTTTGTGGTCACGCTGGCGTTGGCCTGTGGTCTCGTCCGATCTCCCACCGGTCGCCTGAGCCTTCTCATCGTGTTGGGCCTCAACCCCATCCTCGCAAGTGACCTCATTTTTGGTCAGAACGACTCATTCGTGCTCTTCTGGATCGTTCTGGGCTTCTGGCTGTTGCGGAAGACAGAAGCGCTCCGCGGGAACGGGCGCGACCAGAGACCCTGGCTTCCCCTGGCCATGATCTCATGGGGACTGGCATGTGCCAGCAAACCAACGGCTTGGTTCTTGCTGCCTTTCATAATAGGGTATCAAGGGCGTATGCTCCGTGGGCAGCCGGCTCACGCGGCATTTCGGGGGGTCAAACGGGCTCTTATCGGCATGCTGGGAGTTGCCCGACGTCTAGGGCCGCTCGCGCTCACATTTGTGGTGATCACCGGCCCTTGGTGTGTATGGCATCCTGCCGCCATGGTCGAAGATGTGTGGCATTGGAGCGCGGGCACGGCTGAGACCTCGTATCAAATACGTGGCTGGGGTTTGAGCAATTTCATCCTCGCGTTGGGATTAGTGCCCAGCCGCCTGGCTTATTGGCCTTTCTGGATTACTGAGTTCGTGATCGCAACCCCCTTGTTCGCGCTGGGGTTGTGGCGGTTATGGCACGATCCGAAACCTTCGGTCGCGTTACAAGGATATGCGCTCTTGCTGACCGGCTTCCTTTATAGCTCACGCTTCTTCAATGAAAATTACCTCGGCTTTTTGTTGGCAATTTTCACCATAGCGTTCTTTATGGCCGGCTCTGATCCTTCCCAACCTTCGCCCGATGATCCGCGCGTGGTTTAGTTATGTATAGAATGGATCGAGTTCACGATTGTGTTCTGATAGCGCTGTAGTATAATTTTCGGCAGTCCCTTGAGGACCAGATGGTGTTGCCATCTCTTGAGGGAAATTCGTATGAGGGACGCATCACTATCCGCGCGTGTGGAACGCCTGAGACGCATCGACTTTTTCAAGAATTTGCCGTCTGCCGTCGTGGCCGATCTGGCGATGCGTCTGCGCCATGAGCGTTACCGGCAAGGCGATGTGGTCTTCGTCGAAGGGAGTCTCGGTGATTCTATGTACTTCATCGAGTCGGGTCAGCTCAAGATCTCGACCGGGAGCGGCACCCAAGAGCGGGTGCTCAATTACCTGGGACCAGGCAATTTCTTCGGCGAAATGGCAGTGTTGTTGAACCAGCGCCGCATGGCCACGGTGACGGTAGTGATCGACGCTGACCTGTGGGCGTTGCGCAAGGCAGATTTGGATTCACTGCTAGAAAAATATCCGGCAGTTGCCCTGCAGATCACCGAAGAGCTTTCACGTCGCCTCACGGACGCCATCAGGGAACCGGTTAAGGAGCACATCTACACCCGGATCGCGGTCTTGGGGGATGAACCGTGGGTCCTGGCCGAGGCGCTCATGCGCTTGACAGGTGAGCGTGTCGCTTTGTTGGATGTGTCGGGCACCAATCTGGAGCAGCACAGCAAATACCTACCAGTTGAGCTGGTCGTCGAGTCGGTATCTCCCCACGCCGCTGCCCAAGAAGTCACGGAGAAAATGAGCCGGCTGGCGGGGACGCACGATCGTGTCCTGGTTTGGTTGCCACCAGATGGATTCGAAGCCTGTGTGAAGGCGGCCCAATTGTGCGAGGCGGGCGTGTTGATCGACACTCCCCCGTATGGCTGGGTGAGCCAGCTCGGCCTTCCCACAACTTGGCACATCTCGCAAACCCGAGCCGAAATCGAGCGGGTCGCGCGGCATCTGGCACGTCGGGTGGTCGGGCTAGCCCTTTCCAGCGGAGGGGCGCGTGGAATTGCCCACGTGGGTGTGCTCAAGGTGTTGAAACGTGAGGGCATTCCGATCGACATGATCGCTGGTACGAGCGCCGGTGCCCTGTTTGGCGCTCTGTTCGCCGCTGGGCGTTCCATCGAAATGATTGTGGACTTCGCACTCAATTTTCATAAAAAGTTAAATGTGTGGAACCTTTTAGACCTGGCAGTGCCGCCGCGCACCGGCTTGGTACGGGGGCAACGCTTCCTGAAATACCTGCGCGAACTATACCAGGATGCCGTATTAGAACAACTCGAAATCCCTTTTTTTGCAGTGGCGGCGGATGTCCTAACCGGAGAAGAAGTTGTGCTCGACCGAGGCCCCTTGGCCGATGCGGTACGGGCCAGCACTTCAATTGTGGGTATCCTGATGCCCCATTGCATCAACGATCGCTATCTCATAGATGGCGGCGCAGTGAACCCATTGCCGGCGAGCGTGCTCGCGGAGCGTGGCGCCCATGTCATTATTGCGTCACGCGCCATCCCCACTATGGAGGAAGAAAAGGCCTATCGCCGCGCCTCACGGGGGGGCCATATGGACCTGATCGCTCTGGTGAGCAATTTTCAGAGCATCATGGAACGTGAAATCATCCAGCACCGGCAGGGTTGTGTAGATGTGATGATCACCCCACAGGTAGCTGCGTATCGCCCCACAGACTATCGCCATGCGGCCGAGCTGATCCGGCTAGGGGAGGAAGCGACAGAACGCGCCCTTCCTGCCATCAGAAAACAACTGTCTCCCCGCATCTCGGGAGTGAAAACGCGCTCATGATCCCTGAGCAGAACGAACAAGAGATCGAGGCATTGCGGCGTGAGATGGAGCGCCTGCAGCAGCGAAATGGCAACATCGGAGAACATCTTTCGGCGCTGCAGGTGATTCAGCACATCGCCCACTCGCTGGTGTCTGAGGGCAGCTTGGAGGAGCTGCTGGAAACCATCCTGTGCTCTGCAGTGCGTCTAGTCCGGGCGTCCGCAGGTGCGCTTCTGCTCCTGGATCAAAATACCGGCGAGCTCGTGTTTGAGGTTATCGAGGGCGGCGCCGGACCATCGCTGAAGAAAGCGCGCATGCCAGCCGACAAGGGCATCGTCGGCTGGGTGGTCACCCACGGCAAACCGCTCATTGTCCACGATGTCACCCAAGACAAACGTTTTTATCCGCGCATTTCCCTAGAATTCAATTTCCCGGCTCGATCTATCCTGTGTGTGCCGATGATGGTGCGCGGCACCGTCATCGGCGCGATAGAGGTGCTCAACAAAACAGGCGATGCCCAGTTCACCGCCCAAGACCGCGATCTGCTGACCATCCTGGCCGCTCAGTCGGCGGTGGCGATCGAGAACGCGCGCTTGTACCAGAACCTGCGTGCAGAACATCATCGCCTCGTCACTGTCGAGGCAGAAGTGCGCCATCGCCTGGCACGTGATATTCACGATGGTCCAGCCCAGATGTTAGCCTCGGTGATCATGAACGCCTATTTTGTGCGCGAGGCGCTCGCCCGAGGCAATCTCGAAATCGCGCGGCGCGAAATGGACGAGGTGCTCTCACTGGCAGAGAAAGCGTTGCGCCAGATCCGCACCCTGTTGTTCAATCTGCGGCCAGTGACACTCGAGATGAAAGGGCTTATCCCCGCCCTTGAAATCTACGCCCAGATGTTGCAACAGAACGAACGTTTCGCGGTCGTCTTGCAAGTCGAAAGTGAGATCGCCAGGTTGAATCGTGAAGCGGAATCGACCATCTTTGCGGTAATCCAAGAAGCGATCAGCAATGTGAGAAAGCACGCGGAGGCCCGTCAGGCGATCATCCGCCTAGCCGTCACGGAAGATGGCTATTTGGAGGTCAGTGTGAAAGATGATGGGGTGGGGTTTAATCCGAATACCATTTCTCAAACCTGTGCAGAACGGGGAAGCTTGGGGATCTTGACGATGCAAGAACGCGCACTGAGCCTGCAAGGGAGCTTGTCCATTCACTCAGCCCCCGGCGCAGGCACCGAGGTGCGGCTGCGTCTGCCGCTCGCACCCAACCTGGCAAATGCGACCGAGTAGTCCGCGGGTTTCGACCAGCGCAGCACGGAGCCCCAAATTTTGTGACCCGGGCTCTTGAATATTATCATACATGGTTAACATCACCCAAAAGAGGATGTCCCGTGACCATCGCCGTAACCGGTTCAATGGCCTATGACTATATTATGTCCTTTCCGGGACGTTTTGTGGAGCACATCTTGCCCGACCAGCTGCACGTGTTATCGATCAGCTTCCTTGTCGATTCGATGCGTCGCGAGCGGGGAGGATGTGCCGGGAACATCGCCCACAACCTAGCATTGCTCGGCCAACAGCCCCTGCTCATTGCCACGGTGGGACAAGACGCGCACGAATACGTCGCCCTGTTGCGGGAGCAGGGCGTGGACGTGTCGGGGGTGAAGGTGGTGCCCGACGAATTCACCGCCTCCTTCTTTGTCAGCACAGACCGCGACAATAACCAGATCGCCAGCTTCTACACCGGGGCGATGGCTAAGGCAGTACAGCTCTCGCTGCGCGACCACCACCCCGAGACCATTGAGCTGGCCATCATCTCGCCTAATGATCCAGCCGCGATGGTCAAGTATGTGCGGGAGTGCCAAGAGCTGGGCATCCCCTATATATACGACCCCAGCCAACAGATCCCGCGTCTTACGGCCGAGCAGCTGCTCGAAGGCATCCGCGGTGCCGAAGTGCTCATTGTCAACGATTATGAGTTCGGCATGATCCGCCGGCGCACTGGTTTGAGAGAAGATGAGATCGGGCGCATGGTCAAGGCGCTGGTGATCACGCGCGGCGAACACGGCTCCCAAATCCGCACCCGCGAGGGAGTGTGGGATATCCCGGCCGTGCCACCATCACGTCTGGTGGATCCAACCGGTGTGGGCGATGGGTATCGCGCTGGCCTGATCACCGGGATGCGCTATGGCTTGCCGTGGGACGTGGCAGGCCGGATGGGCAGTTTAGCGGCCACCTATGTCCTGGAAGAACACGGCACTCAACGCCACTACTACACCCTGGAGAGTTTCATTCAACGGTACGCCGAATGCTTCGGAGATAGCACGCCCCTGCAAGTGTTGCAACAAAAGTCTAGTGGCACCCCCAGCCCTGCATCACAACCGTTACCCATCACCACCAGATCGAGGAGCTGAAATTGGCCAATAAGGGTTACGACGTCAAAGATCTATCCCTCGCCCCACAGGGTCTCGATCGCATCGAATGGGCGGCGCAAGAGATGCCTGTGCTGCGAATCATCAAAGAGCGCTTCGAAGCCAGCAAACCGCTCAAAGGGATTCGGATGGCCGGCTGTCTGCACATCACCACCGAGACGGCCAACTTGGCGCGCGTGTTGGTCGCGGGCGGGGCGGATTTGGTGTTATGTGCCAGCAATCCGCTCAGCACCCAGGACGACGTCGCGGCGGCGCTGGTACAGTACTTCGAGATCCCCACTTTCGCGATCAAAGGCGAGGACCACGCGACCTACTATGCGCATTTGCGCGCCGCGCTGGATCACCATCCGCATATCACCATGGACGACGGGGCAGACCTGGTGAGCACGCTACACAAGGAGCGCACCTCGCAGCTAGGCGAAGTGATCGCCGGCACTGAGGAGACCACCACGGGGGTGATCCGTCTCAAGGCGATGGCGCGCCAGGGCACCTTGCGCTTTCCCGTGCTCGCCGTCAACGATGCGATGACCAAACATCTCTTCGACAACCGCTACGGCACCGGGCAGTCGACGATGGATGGCATCATCCGCGCGACCAACTTGCTGATCGCCGGCAAGACGGTCGTCGTGGCCGGCTATGGATGGTGCAGCCGGGGGATCGCGATGCGTGCAAGGGGACTGGGCGCTAACGTGATCATCACCGAGGTGAATCCACTCAAGGCGCTCGAAGCAGTTATGGACGGTTATCGCGTGATGCCCATGATGGAAGCAGCGCCGGTCGGGGACATCTTCATCACGGCCACGGGCGACATCAACGTGCTCGACCAGCACCACTTCGAAGTGATGAAAGATGGTGCCGTGATGGCCAACGCAGGGCACTTTAATGTCGAGATCAATATCCCGGCGCTGGAGGAAATGGCCGTCGAGAAACGGCAGCCGCGCCCATTCGTGGAGCAGTATCTCATGCCGGATGGACGTCGTCTCCACCTGCTGGCGGAAGGGCGCCTGGTCAACCTGGCAGCCGCAGAGGGTCACCCGGCCAGCGTGATGGACATGTCCTTCGCCAATCAGGCACTGGGTGCGGTCTATATGCTGCGCAACGCGGACCGACTCGAAAAGAGAGTCTACGTGATCCCCGAAGAGGTGGATCAGGAGATCGCGCGGCTGAAGCTAGAGGCCATGGGAATCCAGATCGATACCCTGACCGAGGAACAAGAGCAATATCTCGCTTCCTGGGAAGAGGGCACGTGATCCAAACGGACAAGCAACGCACGCCGGGATGGGACATATCCCGTGAAATACACCCGACAGGATGCCAAATCCGGCAGCTGCGCTGCTGATAGATATATCACCTTTATACATTCTCTTCTAATCCCCCGGAAGAGAGGAGAGATGACATCTTTCGCGACAAGGAGACGTTAACATAAATGAGCAGCTTGACGTTCATGAGCGCACCTCAGGTTTTTCTGACCTCTGAGTCGGTGACAGAAGGCCATCCCGACAAGATGTGCGACCAGATCAGCGATGCGGTTCTGGACGCGATTATCGCGCAGGACATGTGCGCGCGGGTGGCGTGCGAGTGCGCCACAACCACTGGCCTGGTCGTGGTGATGGGCGAGATCACCACGAATGCCTACGTCGACATCGCTAGCGTCGTGCGCAATACCGTGCGCGACATCGGTTACACCGAAGCGGCTTATGGTTTTGACTATAAGACCTGCGGCGTGATCGTCTCCATCAAAGAACAAAGCCCCGATATCGCGATGGGCGTTGATTGCGCCTACGAGGCGCGTATGGGGGAGATGTCGGAAGACGAGATCGAAGCCATCGGCGCAGGCGATCAGGGGATGATGATCGGCTTCGCCTGCAACGAAACACCCGAACTGATGCCGATGCCCATCATGCTGGCTCATAAGCTGACCAAGCGCCTGGCCTACGCGCGCAAGACAGGCCTCCTGCCCTACTTACGTCCTGATGGAAAGAGCCAGGTAACGGTTGAATATGCATACGGCAAGCCCAAGCGCGTCGACACCATCGTCGTCTCCACGCAACACGCACCTGAGGTCGATCAATCCACGATCCACGAGGATGTCCGCGAGCACATCATTAAGGCGGTTGTGCCGGATTCCATGCTGGACGCCAAGACCAAGATTTACGTCAATCCTACTGGCCGCTTCGTAACCGGCGGCCCCTTAGGGGATGCTGGGCTTACCGGGCGGAAGATCATCGTGGATACGTATGGCGGTGCGGCACGCCATGGTGGTGGGGCATTCTCCGGCAAGGATCCCACGAAGGTCGATCGATCCGCCGCTTATATGGCCCGCTACATCGCTAAAAACTTGGTGGCCGCCGGCATCGCCGACCGGCTTGAGCTGCAGGTGAGCTATGCCATCGGCGTGGCCCGTCCGTTGTCCTTGATGGTGGAAACGTATGGCACCGGCAAAATCCCCGATGAGCGCATTGTTGCCTTGATCCGTGAACACTTCGATATGCGCCCAGCAGCCATCATCCGCGACCTGCGCCTGCGGCGGCCCATCTACAAGGCGACCGCAGCGTACGGACACTTCGGACGGGATGACATCGATGCCCCATGGGAGCTGACGGATAAGGCAGACATGCTGCGCCGTGCAGCCGGGTTGGCATAAAGGTCGGGCGAACGGACCATCCCCCTTCGTTCGCTAGTTTCTAAGTGGGTTGCACAGTGCGCAGGACGTGCTAAAATAGGCACGCTTGTGCTTCAATGCCTTACACCAACCCAGAGCGGGGCGCCTGATCCAACGCAGCAGGACAACTTATCGGAAAGAGAAAGGAGGTGCTCGATTCTAGAGTTAGAAGACCTTCATTAGTTTCCAAAAGCGGCACAACGTTTTCAAAGATGGGAAATGAGCGGAGATTCAGCTAAGTGAGGCTAGGAAGGAGAGGAGCGATGCAGAACGAAAAGCTACATCCCGGAGTCCCGTATCTTCAGGAGCAACTGCGGCAAGGCAAGATCTCACGGCGCGAGTTTATTCGTTATGCCGTTCTGTTAGGCACCTCGCTTGCCACGGCCAGCACCCTGGCCGCTGTGCCGCAACCTGCAACCGAATTCCGCTCTGAAGAGACGATCCAGCCCGTGCCCCGCAAGGCGGTCACCCCGGTGCGCGGTGGTACGTTGCGGATTGCCAGCCGTGTGCACAAGGTCACCCACCCGGCCCAGTTTGCTTGGGCTGCTCCCTCGAATCAATTGCGCCAGGTCGCCGAGTATCTGACCCAGACCGATGAGAACAATATCACCCATCCACTGTTGTTGGAGAGGTGGGAGGCCAGCGAAGACCTGAAAACTTGGACGCTCTATTTGCGCAAGGGCATCAAGCACAATAACGGGGATGAATTCAACGCCGACGACGTGGTCTTCACCTTCGGGCAGTGGCTGGACGAGGATGTCGGCTCTTCGATGCTGGGGCTGATGAGCTACCTGCGGCCTGAAAATGTGGAAAAGGTGGATGACTACACGGTCCGGCTGCACCTCGACCGCCCAGAGATCGCCGTGCCCGAGCACCTGTTCCACTATCCTGCGCTGGTGCTCAACCACCGCACTTTCGAAGGTGATTTCCTCAAAGCGCCCCATGGGACCGGCCCTTATACCTTGGTGGAATACAGCGAAGCCGGCCGTGTCCTGCTCAAGCGCCGCGAGGATTATTGGCAGAAGGGCGAAGACGGCAAACCGTTGCCCTATCTGGATGCCATGGAATGGATCGACATGGGCGAGGATTTCACCGCCTGGATGGCCGCGCTCCGCGCCGGTGAAGTCGACGTACTGGATGTGAGCGACCTGGGCGGCATCGATGCTTACCTCGGTCTAAAGGACGACCCGAACATCACCCTGCTGCAAGCCGCCACCGCCCAGGTGCGTGTGCTGCGCATGCGGGTGGACATGGAGCCCTGGAGCGACAACAACGTCCGCATGGCGCTGAAGCTGTGCCAGAACCGCGAGAAGATCATGAACTTGGCCTACTTCGGGCAGGGTTTGCTGGGCGCTGATTTCCACGTCCACCCCAAACATCCTGAATACTGCGAAAAGCCTATTCCCAAGTACGATCCCGAGCGGGCGAAGCAGCTGCTGGCCGAAGCAGGATATCCAGACGGATTGGAGGTCAATTTGGCCATTGGTGAATGGACAGAC
>JANXAX010000020.1:9505-10058 GCA_025062175.1 Anaerolineae bacterium
GTCTCTTATGCCGAAGTGCTTAAAGAAGATGCGGCCGCAGCGGGTTTCAAGATCAACATCAACTTGATGCCTAAAGCTCAATACTGGGAGAAGTGGACAGAGGTTGACTTGGGCATCACCCCCTGGACGCACCGCCCGCTGGGCACGATGGTGCTCAACCTGGGGTATGCCGCTGATGCGGATGGCAACCCGGTCTCCTGGAACGAGACGCGCTGGGTGGATGACGAGTTCAACCAGCTGCTCATCCAGGCCAACGGCACTCTGGACGTGGAGGAGCGCCGCAAGATCTTCTGCGATCTGGAGCAGATCATGATGGACCGCGGCCCGATCGGCATCGCCTGGTGGCAAAACATCCACATCCCGTTCCGCAAGATCGTCCACGGGGTGCCCCCACATCCCACAGCATATGCCCTTTTCAATCATGTATGGAAGGAAAAGGCATAGCAGCTGGCTCGCGACGCGTTCTCGGCGGTGGGGCCGCCGTCCCACCGCCCACCCCATAAAACCGAAGCGAAACCCAGCGCAAGCAGCGCCCCCCACGCGGGTGCTCAAA
>JANXAX010000020.1:10068-16591 GCA_025062175.1 Anaerolineae bacterium
TAACTAAACTGGCCTCCCTGCGGGCCCGCGCCGGTTTCGGGGGGGGGCGCCGCCCCCCCCCCCCCCGACCCTTTAAACCGGAAGCGAAACGGAGCGAATGCAGCGCCAGCCTCGGTGTTCCTCATATAGGGATAGGATGCCCATCATCCAGGAAGTCGCCTCCACCTTCTACTGCTACGATGCCTCCGTAGCTCACGCCACCCGTGGGACCCCGACCAAGGGTGTCTCTTTGTCCTGCCGCTATGTCCGATTGAGTAGACTGCGCCCTCGTCAGCCCACGGATCACTGCCAGCCAGAGAGGTGAGGTTCGTCGCGTGGCCAAGTTTATCGTACGCCGCGTGCTTCTCATGTTGTTGACAATGTTGATCGTGTCGGTGACCGTGTTTCTGATCACCGAAGTGTCACCCGGCAATGTGGCGCGCAATGTGCTGGGCATCCACATCACCCCAGAACAAGAGGCATCCTTCTTAGCGCAGACCGGTCTCGATCGTCCTCTGTTCGAACGCTATGTCAACTGGCTGATTGGGAGCGATTGGCGCGCCGCCGCCTATGTCGGGATGCCGCTCACCCGCATCACCACTCCCGAAGGTTTTCAGGAGTGGTGGGCAGTCGAACCAGACGGCACCCTGATCCGCTGGAAGCTGCAAGGAGACGACCTCATCGCGCAGCGCCGACAACCAGATGGCACGATCACCGAAGCGAAGGACAACACCAGGTGGCAAATTCGCGACCCCCTCCAGGAGATCGCACGCCTCGAGACATTGCGCGCAGAGCTGCTCGCCGACACGTACCTCACGGATTCAGACCGCCAGGCGATCCTCGAGCCGCTGGACCAGATCATCCGGCTGTTGCACGAGAAGAAAGATCGGATAGAAGAGCTGGCAGCGGCGCTGGAGCAGCCTGAGGCGGCGCTGGAAGCGCTCATGGATCCTGCTGCATCACGCAAGCGGGATGTATTTGAGCAGGCAGCCGCCGAAATCAAGGGCGATGAGATTCTCCAAGCGCTTGCTGTGGCTCAGGAGCTCTCTCGGTCGCCGGGAGATGAGTATCAAACCGCCCAGCTGCGCGCGATGGCACGACGCGTGGCGAAGGCAGTAGATCGGATCAAGGCGTTGGATCCCGAGCTGGCTCAGCAGATGCAGCAAACGGTCCGCAGCTTGGAGGGAGGCGACCCTGATACGGCACGCCTTATCCTAAATGCGGTATCCCCACGCCTGGAAGTGCTCACCGCGGGGCTGGGCGCCCTCGTTCAGGCTTTGGAAGGCAACGACTATGAAGGGGTCATCACGGTGTTGCAGGATATCGCGAGCGCCCAAAAGACCCCGCTGGACGAGAGCCAGCAACGCGTTCTCGCAGTGAGCCTGAAGCGGGTAGCGAAGGCGTTGAAGGCAGCCGATGCTGCGCTCTCGAAGGAGCTGGGTCGCGCCGCGGACAGCCTCAAGGGAGGCGACGTCGAGACAGCACGTCAGGCGCTCGCTCGCGCGGCAGAGCGGTTTGCCGCGAGCAGCGAAACGATCGTGCGCACCCGGTTCGCTGGCCAGGCACGGGTAGCCCGGACCTTCTGGGGTGTGGACACCCAAAACCACGTCGTGCGCTGGGAGAAGGGCAGCGGAAAAGAGACGTGGGTGTTCATCGTGGGCACCGGTTGGAAGGCTTTTTCCGGTGGACCGGTGGAGTATATCCCTTTGCAAAAGGGCCTGTTGCGGGGAGATCCGGGAATTTCGCTGCGCACTGGCAGGCCCGTTGCGGACCTGCTCTTCATCCGCCTGCGCAACTCCCTAGTGCTGGCCGGCATTGCCTTCGTCGTGGTGATGCCGCTCTCGTTGCTCCTCGGCCTGGTGGCCGGACTCAACGAGGGGAAGCTGTTGGATCGCATCCTTTCCATCAGCGGCATGGTGTTTTCGGTGACGCCGGAGTTTGCCACCGGCATTTTCCTGATCCTCATTTTTGCCCTGTGGCTGCGGCTGGTGCCCGGGGCGACCGTGTTCGGCGAGCAAGCGCCCTGGACGCGGCCGGATATGCTCATCCTGCCGGTGTTGACGCTCACCTTGGTCGAGTTGGGCTACGTGTTGCGCATCACCCGCGCCAGCACGGTCGAGGTGATGAAAGCCGCCTATGTGCGCACCGCGTTTCTCAAAGGGCTGCCGTATTGGCGCATCGTTTTCAAACACGTCATGCGCAACGCGCTGATGGCACCCATTACGGTGATCATGCTCCACGTTAACTGGCTTTTGGGCGGAATCGTGGTCGTGGAGGCAATTTTCGGCTACCCAGGGCTGGGCAGTTATCTGCTCGCCTCGGCGCTGTTCAAGGATTTCAACGCCATCGAAGCCGGGGCGATGATCCTGGTGGCCGTGGCGGTCGGCACCCAGCTGATCGCCGACATCATCTACACATTTCTCAATCCGCGCATCCGATATACGTGACGAAAACTTGGAGAGTTTCGGAACTGAGGTAGCCGAGAAGTCGGTTACGGGTGGTATTGGGGAGAAGGGAGGATGGCCACAGTCGAGCAGACATTGTTGAGGGCAATCGCCCGACGCCCGTCGCGCTGGCGTCGGCTGTGGGAAGGGGTTTCCATTATATTACGTTCCAGGACAGCACTGGTCGGATTAGCGATTGTGGGTTTCTGGTTCCTGGTGGCGATCTTCGCCCCCTTCCTGACCCCTTATGGACCCTTCGATCAGGACTATAAATGGCAAAACGCTCCCCCTTCGGCAGCCCATCCGTTGGGCACCGACCATCTGGGACGCGATATCTGGACACGGCTGATTTACGGGGCGCGGCTGGTGCTGATCATGCTGCCGATCAACGAATCCCTGTGGCTGCCGGGCGGGATCGCGTTGTGGGGCGTGTTCCTGGCACTGGTCGCAGGTTCTGTCCTGGGCTTGCTGGGCGGCTACCTGGGCGGATGGATCGATGAGGTGGTCATGCGCCTGTTGGACGCGATGATGGCCTTTCCGGTCATCTTGCTCTACATGATCATCATCGCGGCCATTGGGCCTTCGGCGCTCAACATCGTGCTGGCGATCGCCATCGTCGGGACGCCGGGCATCGCACGCCTGGTGCGCAGCCTCACGCTCGACATCCGCACGCGCGATTACATCCGGGCGGCCGAAATCCGTGGCGAGAGCGTCTGGTATATCATGTTCCATGAAATCCTCCCCAACGCACGCGGTCCCCTTATCGTGGACGCTATGTTGCGGGTGGGGTATGCGATCTTTGCAATGGGCACCCTCGGCTTTTTGGGGTTGGGGTTGCCACCCCCCTCGCCGGACTGGGGGAGCATGGTAGCGAAGGGCCGGCAATACATCATGGCGGGCAGTCCGTGGGCCGCGCTGTGGCCCTCAGTGGCGATCGCGTCGCTGGTGGTCGGCCTCAACTTGTTCGCGGATGGATTACGTGAGGAATTGGCACGTTATCGTTGAGCGAGTGGACCGATGCAAACCCGTTTTCATCCTTTGCCGCCCATCCTGAAGGTCGAAAACCTTTCCATCTCTTACGCCACCCGTCACGGGGAAGTGGAAGCGGTGCGTCAGGTTTCCTTCGAGGTCAACCGAGGGATGACATTGGGTCTGGTGGGGGAATCAGGCTGCGGCAAGACCACGGTGGCTTTTGGCATCCTCGATTTCCTCGGCCCCAATGGGCGCATCGTGGAGGGAAGCATCAAGTTCCAGGGGCGCGAACTGATCGGGCGTTCGGAGAAAGAATTGCGCCTCCTGCGCGGCGACCAGATCACCATGGTCTATCAGGATCCGATGCAGGCACTCAATCCCTCGCTGACCATCGGCGAGCAGCTCGCGGAAGTGCTCGTCGTCCATCGCGGGCTTTCCCACGCGGAAGCCTGGCGGCGCTCGACCGAGATGCTGGAGCGGGTGTATATGCCCGATGCGCCCAACGTGATGAAACGCTATCCGCATCAGCTGTCAGGTGGTCAGCAGCAGCGCGTGGTCATTGCGATGGCGTTGTTGAACAACCCTGCCCTGCTCATCATGGACGAGCCCACCACCGCGTTGGATGTAACGGTCGAGGCGGCCGTCCTGGATTTGATCGAGGATCTGAAACGCGACTTCGACACCGGCATCATCTACATCACCCACAACTTGGGCGTCGTCGCGCGGGTGTGCGATCAGGTGGCGGTGATGTACGCTGGCGAGCTGGTGGAACGGGCGCCGGTGAAGGCGCTGTTCGCACATCCATTGCATCCCTACACTCAGGGCTTGATGCGGTGTGTGCCCAAACTGGGTATCACCAAAGAAGCCAGCCGCCTCTATCCCATTCGGGGGCGTGTCCCGGCCCCGCAGGACCGGCCGCGGGGCGCCTGTATCTTCGCACCGCGCTGTGATTATGCCACGGAACGCTGTCGCAATGAACGCCCCATGTTACAGGAGATCACCCCAGGCCACAGCGCCCGTTGTTTCTACGCCGGGCAGATCGACCCATCTGCCTGGCAGCCGTCCGAGGAAATCGAGGTGCCCGCTCCAGGGCAGCGTGTCGCTCCCGAGCACGAGGTCGTCCTCCACATCGAGAACTTGAAGACCTACTACGAGCAACCGTCCCGTTCGGTGTTGAGCCTGTTCGGGTTGGGGAAGAAACAATACGTCAAGGCTGTGGACGGGGTTGACTTGCGCGTCCCCAGGGGCATCACGGTGGGCGTGGTGGGGGAGTCCGGTTGTGGTAAGAGCACCTTGGCCAAGACGATCATCGGGCTGGAATCGCCCACGGCCGGCGTCCTGCAGTTTTTGGGCTTTGACATCAGCATGCCGGTCACACGGCGCGATGTCCAGCTGATCCAAGAGCTGCAGATGGTCTTTCAGAACCCGGACTCGACGATGAACCCGGCTTATACCGTAGGCCAACAAATTGCGCGCCCCCTACAGCGCTTCAAGACGGTGCCGCCCCAGCAGGTCTACGACGAGGTCATCCGCCTGCTGCATGCAGTGCGCCTGGATGCCAGTTACTACGACCGCTTCCCCAGCCAGCTCAGCGGTGGCGAGAAACAGCGAGTGGGCATCGCGCGCGCGTTCGCCAGCCGTCCGGAGCTGGTGTTGTGCGATGAGCCGGTCTCGGCGCTCGACGTCTCGGTGCAGGCAGCGGTGCTCAACCTCCTGCTCGACATTCAACGCCAGTACGGCACCACCATGCTGTTCATCGCCCATGACCTCAGCGTGGTGCGGTTCTTCTCGGATTTGGTGGCAGTGATGTATCTGGGCCACATTGTCGAGTTTGGCCCGGCTGAGGCGATCTACGCGCCGCCCTATCACCCCTACACCGAGGCGTTGCTCTCTGCGGTTCCCATCCCAGATCCGTGCGCGACCCAAAAGCGCATCCGCTTGGAAGGCAATGTGCCAAGCGCGCTCAATCCACCGAGCGGATGCGTCTTTCACACGCGTTGCCCGCGGCGCAGCATGTTGCCCGATCAGGGCAAGGTGTGCGCAGTGCAAGCGCCACCCCAACAATGGAACACAGAGCAGCACTACATCCTGTGCCATATCCCCCTGGAAGCGCTGCGCAAGATGGAACCCGTCATCACCAGTTGCTGAGGAGCACACCATGTTTGTCGGGGATTATATGACCAGACATCCGCTGACGGTGACACCGGATACCTCGATCGTCGAGGTACAGGGGATGATGGCCGAGAACAACATCCGCCACGTGCCCGTGGTTGAAAAGGGCAAGCGGCTGGTGGGCCTGGTCACCCGGCAGAACCTGCGCCTCTCCCCCATCGAGCTCAGCAGTCTGAATGTCTGGGAGATCACCCGCCTTCTCTCCGGCCTCAAGGTCAAAGATGTCATGGTGCGCGGCAAGGATGTGATCACCGCCAGGCCCGACACCCCTATCGAAGAGGCCGCGCGCATCCTGGTCACCCACCGGATCGGGTGCCTTCCCGTCCTGGAGGAAGGCATCCTGGTCGGGATCATCACCGAGTCGGACTTGCTCACCCAGCTGACCAACCTGCTGGGGCTACAGGTGCCGGGCTGGCGCGCCACCATCCGCGTGCCCGACCGTGCCGGCGAGTTCGCCAAGATCACCGCTGCAGTGGCGTCAAAGGGCTGGGGGATCGACGCCGCTGGCAGCCTGCCCACGCCGCGCAAGCCAGGCTATTGGGACGTGGTCATCAAAATCAGCGCCGCCACGCGGGATGAACTGGTCGCGGTGTTGCAACAAATCGAAGGTCAAGAACTGATCGACATCCGAGCGACAGGGCCTTAGAAGTGGTCCAGCCGGCCCTCAAGGGCGGATGTCCGGGACCCGGTTTCTCTTGGTAAGACCAGACCGCTTACTGACACAATTCCGCTACCAAGGAGAAATTTTCCATGGAACGTGGCATCGACATCACTGCGCGTCACCGCAGACTTGCCTTCGCCCGTCTCAGCCCGCAGCAGTGCCAGCAGCTCCACGAAGCCAGTCTGCGCATCCTGGAGTGCACCGGCGTGCGCCTGTATCTGCAGGAAGCGCTCGACTTATTGAAACGCGCTGGCGCCGAGGTCTGCGATGGCAACCGGGTGCGCATCCCTGCCCG
>JANXAX010000210.1 GCA_025062175.1 Anaerolineae bacterium
CAAGCGATTCGACTCGAGGTGATCGGGTTCTCCCAGGTGGAATCGGTCAGCCAAGGGGTCGTAGACGCGGCGGTGATTTACGTAGCCAATGAACCGGTCCAGATGCGCCAGCTGAACAAACCTGTCTACGTCTTTGAGGCCTCGGACTATATCACGATGGTGTCGAACGGGATCGTCACAAATGAGAAAATGATCCGAGAACAACCGGACGTGGTGCGTCGTCTGGTGCGCGGGTTCCTCAAAGGGTTGCAATATACCCTGGAACATCCGGATGAGGCCTTCGCGATTGTGCGCCAGGTGGTGCCGGAGATCACAGATGAGCAAGCTCCGGTGCAGAGAGCAGTGCTAGACGCCTCCTTAGCGCTTTGGCGCGCTGACCGGTTAGGGTACTCCGAACAGCAGGCCTGGTCTGACACCCTCACGGTGATGAAAGCAGCCGGAATGATTGAAACAGTTCCCGAAACGGGGACGCTCTACACCAACGAATTTTTGGAGTGAGCACTGAGATGCGTGTCGCAATCACCGGCGCAAACGGGCAGCTGGGACGCGCGCTGCAGTCCACACTTGCCCAAGCAGCTCGCAAAGCGGGTGAAGAAAGATTGCGCGATGTAGAGCTCATTCCACTTAATCTGCCAGAATGGGATATCACGAACCCGCAGCAGACGTCACGGCTGGCAGCATTGCGCCCTGAACTGGTGATTCACTGTGCGGCTATGACCGACGTAGACGGTTGTGCACGTGACCCCGAACGAGCGTTTCGCGTGAACGCTTTTGGCACCCAGAACGTCGCTTTGGCCTGTCAGCGTGTTGACGCCGCCATGGTGTACATCAGCACGAACGAAGTGTTTGATGGCTTGAGCGAGCGCCCTTACCTCGAGTTTGACAAAACCAACCCCATCAACCCTTATGGCGCATCTAAGCTGGCTGGTGAGATCATCGCCGCTCGTCTCCTACATCGGCTTTACGTGGTACGCATCAGCTGGCTCTTCGCTCCGAACGGCAGGAATTTTGTCAGCAAGATATTAGCACGAGCAGATGAATATGGGACATTACAAGTGGTGACAGATGAAGTGGCCAATCCGACATACGCGCCAGATGTGGCCGAAGCCATCTGGCGATTGGTGACCACGGAACACTATGGCATTTATCACCTGGTCAATGAGGGCTATTGTTCACGCTACGAATACGCGCTCGAGATCCTCAAACAAGCCGGGCGAACCCATGTGCCTGTTCAGCCCATTACACGCGCTCAATTCAAACGGGCCTCATGCCCACCCGCTTTTGCCCCGTTGCGTAACACGGTTGGAGCCGCTTTGGGCATCTGCCTCCGGCCATGGCAAGAGGCGTTGCGCGATTATTTCCGAGCGTAGGGTTCACATTTCGCGCACGTCCACAACTTCGATGACAATTGGCTTGATCGCGTTGATCAAAGCCTCCTTATCCACGTCGGCGACCTTCAACGTGACGTAGGCAGTCACCGCATCCTCACCCCAGAAGGTGCTGAGGCTGATAATGTTGCCGCCCAGTTGGGCAATGGCGCCGGTGATGGCGGCCAGCTCGCCGCGCTTGTCTTGGCAGGAGACCGTGATGCGGATTCCCTGGTCACGGGCTCCCAACATTTCCATAAAAGCCTTGAAAATATCGGTCTCTGTGATAATCCCCACCAGCTCACCGTCACGCATCACAGGAAGCCCGCCGATGCGATGATCCACCATGAGGCGCGCGGCTTCTTCGATGGGATCATCATAGTTAACGGTGACCACGTCGCGCGTCATCACTTGCTCGACCTTGATGCGCGAGTAGAGGTAATGCAACTCGTACACGGAAAGTGAGGTTGCCGGTGAGGGAGCCGCATACAAAAGGTCACGTTCGGACACGATGCCGACCAATTTGCCTTCATTGTCGACCACGGGGAAGCGGCGCACTTTTTCAATGCGCATCCGGCGCAAGGTTTCATCTACCGGCGCGTTGGGCTTGACGGTCAGCACATGCTTGGTCATCCGTTCACGTACTAACATTGTACTTCTCCTTTCCGTTCAGCGATGGATCGATGTCGTCTATGCCTCTTATCGGGATTATAACACAAAACGCGGATGGGTGTCTACAGAATGAGACGGGAAGCCACGCGCAGCCCAAGCGGCATACAGAGCGATCCCACCTGCCACCGAAGCATTGAGTGACTGCACGTGGCCGCGCATCGGCAACCGGATCACCATGTCGCATGTCTCGCGCGCTAATCGGCTAATACCCAATCCTTCGGCACCCACCAGCAATACCAGCGGACGGTTCAGATCAGCGGTGTGGTAAAGCAAGCTGTCCGGTGTATTTTCCAACCCCACAATCCATACCCCTTCTGTTTTCAGCGCTTTCAGCGTGCGTACCAGATTGGTGACCTGGGCAATGCGCATGTGCTCGCTGGCACCTGCAGAGGCGCTGACTACAGCCGGGGTCACTCCGACGGCACGGCGTTCTGGGATGATCACACCATGCACCCCGACCGCCTCCGCTGTGCGCACCAACGCACCGAAGTTGTGGGGATCTTGCAAGTGGTCGAGTGCCAATAGAAAAGGTGGCTCATGATATTTCTGCGCCGATTTCAAGATCTCGTCAACGGAGACATATGGATAAGCCCCCACTTCTAAGCCAACCCCTTGGGCTGCCTCGGAAAGTCCCTCAAGGTAGACGCGCGGCACGTGGGCTGATGGCACTTTTAGCGCTTGGGCCAAAGTGAGGATTTCGGTGATGATACCCGTTTCTTTGACCCCTTCCGCCAGCAACACGCGATGAATGTGCCGGCGATGCGCCCGCAGGCATTCCCGCACTGCCTGCCGACCGTATAGGATCTCCTTCACTGTGTCATCCGCCAGGTAGTTCCCTCTGGTCGATCCTCGAGCACAATACCCAGCTTGGCCAGCTCAGCCCGGATAGCGTCGGCCGTTGCCCAATCCTTGCGTGCGCGTGCCTCGGCACGCAGCCTGATGATCAGCTCTATTAATTGCACCTCAAGGCCACCTTCAGCAGAGGTCGGCAGCTTATCCGGAATAAGCCCCAGCACAGCCCCACCCAGCGCGCGATATAGTGTGTCGATGGCTTCTAACGTGGCGCGTGTCACCATGCGGTCGCTGTTTAACAATGTGTTCACTTCGCGGCCGAAATCGAACAGCACGGCCAACGCCTGGGGAGTGTTGAAATCATCATCCATTGCTGCCACAAATTGTTCTCGATGCCGGCGGATCACCTCGGCGAACGCGGCATCGACCTCTCCGTCCGATTCAGTGTGCCGGAGCTTCTCGCGCGTCAGACGAACAGGCCCGATAAGCCGCTCATATCCCCTCGCAGCGCTGTCCAATGCTTCCGCGGTGAAATCGGTGGTCGAGCGGTAGTGACTGCTCAGAATGAAGAAACGGAGCGTCATGGCACTGTGACGGGCGAGGGCATCCTTGATTGTGGTGAAGTTGCCCAAGCTCTTGCCCATCTTGACACCGTTCACCGTGACCATGTTGTTCAAGATCCAATAGCGGGCAAATTCCTTTCCATATGCTGCCTCGCTCTGGGCAATCTCACTTTCGTTGTGGGGGAAGATGTTTTCTAGCCCACCGCCATGGATGTCGAAGGGTAGACCCAAGTACTTCATGGCCATCACCGAGCATTCTGCGTGCCACCCGGGGAAACCTTCGCCCCATGGACTCTTCCAGCGCATGATATGGCCCGGCTTCGCCGCACGCCACACCGCGAAGTCCCGTGGATCACGCTTGTCGGGATTAACCGCGAGTCGGGCACCCTCTTCGAGCTCATCCAGGTTGCGTCCCGATAACTTGCCGTAAGAAGGCCAACTCCGTACCGAGAAGAAGACAGAACCGTTACTTACATAGGCATAGCCTTTCTCAATCAGGAGCTGGGCGAGCTCGATCTGTTCGGGGATATGCCCACTGGCGCGTGGGGAGATATCGGGGCGGAGCACATTCAGCGCGTCCATATCCTCGAAATAGGAACGCGTGTAGAACTCGGCGATCTCCATTGGTTCAAGGCGTTCCCGGCGCGCCTGCCGCGCAACCTTGTCCTCTCCTTCATCGGCGTCATCGGTGAGGTGGCCCACGTCGGTGATATTCTGGACGTAACGCACACGGTAGCCGAGATATTCCAGATAGCGATGGACGATGTCGAACGTGATGTACACCTTGGCATGGCCAATGTGCGCATGCCCATACACCGTTGGGCCACAGACGTACATCCCCACGAATCCCTCGTGGATGGGTTGAAAGACTTCCTTACGACGGGTGAGATAATTGTACACTTGCAATGCCATAAGTGTCCTGCCTCAGTTCATGGTCGGTTGAGCGAAAATCATGCGACCTGCCGCGGTCTGTAACACCTTGGTCACCGTCGCTTCAATCGTTTGATTCAGGTATCGTTTGCCATTTTCCACCACAACCATCGTGCCATCATCCAAGTAACCGACTCCTTGACCTGGCTCCTTGCCCTCCTGGATAATGCGCACCTGTAACGTTTCACCAGGTAGCAAGATGACGCGCACCGCGTTAGTGAGCTCGTTAATGTTCAGCACCACCACACCTTGCAGCTCAGCCACCCGGTTCAGATTATAGTCGTTCGTGATAATCGGACAACGGAGCTTCTTTGCCAACATGATCAGCTTGCTGTCTACCTCGCGCACTTCCTCGACGTCCATATCTGTGATCACAATAGGCACCACCGATTCCTTTTGGAGCTTGTTTAGCATGTCGAGTCCACGCCGTCCTCGATTACGCCGCAATGGATCAGGTGAGTCGGCGATGTGCTGCAATTCGTCCAAAACAAAACGGGGCACTAACATTGTCTCGCCAATGAATCCAGTGCGGCTGATGTCGGCGATGCGCCCGTCGATGATGACGCTGGTGTCCAGAAGCACCACATCCGATTCGCGGGCACGAGCGCCACGGCGTCCCACACCCTCGCGTACCAGGCGGGCGCTGACGAAGTCGGAAATCTCGCGGTGGCGCCTCACTAGGATAGTCATGCCTAGATAACCGAAAAGGATACTAGCGGCGAACGGCAGAATCTCACCGAAGGGCGAAGGGAGATTCGACAAAGCCGGGGTCATCAGCGCCGCGA
>JANXAX010000211.1 GCA_025062175.1 Anaerolineae bacterium
CACGAATGCGATTTTCAAGATACCGTTGATAGGAAAAGTGCACGAGCTCCGGGTCGTTGACGAAAAAGATGAAGGTGGGAGGATCGACTTCGGCCTGGGTGGCGTAGTAAAAGCGCAGCTGGCGCCCGCTGCGGCTTTTGGGTGGATGGCGCGCGACGGCATCCTGGACGAGTTGGTTGAGGTCGCTGGTCGAGATGCGATGACGGCGCTCGCGCCAGACCTGCAAGGCCACCTCCAGCACCTGGTACACGCGCTGCCCGGTCAGCGCCGAGACGAACAAGATCGGCACGTAGTCCATGAAGTCGAGCATGCTGCGGATGTGCTGGGTGTACTCCTGCATGGTATGGGCATCTTTCTCCACCGCGTCCCATTTATTGACCACGATGACGGCGCTCTTGGCTGCGTCGAGGATATAGCCGGCGATGTGTTGATCCTGGGCAGTCACCCGGTCGCGGGCATCCAGGATCAACAGGCAGACATCTGCGCGGTTGATGGCTTTCAGCGTGCGCAAGACGCTGTGCTTTTCCACCCCGGGGGTGATCTTGCCGCGCCGACGGATGCCGGCCGTGTCGATCAACACAAGGGGCTGTCCGGCAAAGGTCAGCAGCGTATCGATGGCATCGCGGGTGGTGCCGGGCACCTCGCTCACGATGATGCGTTCTTCCCCCAACAGGCGGTTGAGCAAGGAGGACTTGCCGACATTGGGACGCCCGACGATGGCGATCTGGGGATACTCGGGAGTGGTCTCTTCCGCTTGGGTGGGCAGCGCTCCCGACGCGGCCAGTGCCCCGATGACGCGCTCCAACAGATCGCCGGTGCCGAGGCCGTGCAGAGCGCTGATCGTGATCGGCTCGCCCAATCCCAGCGCGTAGAATTCGACAGCATCCGCGCTACGACGGGCGCTATCCGCTTTGTTCGCCACCAGCAGCACCGGTTTGCGGCTGCGCCGCAACACGTCAGCGATGTCGCGGTCATCGGGGGTGAGCCCGACCGCGACATCCACGATAAAAAGCACCACATCAGCTTCCTCGATGGCAATATAGGCCTGGCGGCGCATTTCTTCCAGGAAAAGGCCGCTTTCCACACCGGCCGTCTGACCGATGGGAGGGGTCGTCCCATTGCGGGCGCGTCCGCGTAGGGGGTGTCCCGCTTTGTCCCAGGCCGTCTCGAGCGCCGTCAGCCCGCCGGTGTCCACCACCACGAAGGACACCCCTTTCCACTCCGCGGTAGCATAGAGGCGGTCGCGGGTGGTGCCGGGAAAATCCTCGACGATGGCGATGCGTCGTCCGGCCAGGCGATTGAACAACGTGCTCTTGCCGACATTCGGCCTCCCCACCAGGGCGACGACCGGTTTTTCAGCGCCCATTCCTGGTTCCATCCGCTATCGCGGCACGCCCAACTTCACCATCGCAAGACCATCCCGATTGACCCGCATCCGACCGGCGGGACATTTCACCGTTCCGAGGCCAACAAGGTGCGCAGCACCATCGGCAGAATGCCTCCATGGCGGTAGTATTCGAGCTCGACCGGGGTATCAATGCGGCAGAGCATTTCGAACGCGCGCACGGCACCGGTCTGGGCATCGCGCACCTCGACCCGGACCATCTGGCGCGGCTGAAGTCCCGCGTCGAGATGGATATCATAGAGCTCGTGCCCGGAGAGATTCAGGCTCTCGGCGCTCTGGCCTGCCTGGAACTGCAGCGGCAGGACCCCCATGCCCACCAGATTGCTGCGATGGATGCGCTCGAAACTTTCGGCCAACACAGCCCGCACGCCCAACAAGGCGACCCCCTTGGCGGCCCAGTCGCGGCTCGACCCGGTGCCGTATTCTTTGCCGGCCAACACGAGCAAGGGTATCCCCTCGGATTGATAGCGCTGCGCCGCGTCGTAAATGGTCATCACCGCCCCGCTGGGCAGGTGAGTGGTCCATCCCCCTTCTCGATCGGGCGCCAGCTGGTTCTTGAAACGCACATTCGCGAAGGTGCCTCGGGTCATCACGCGGTCATTGCCACGCCGCGCGCCGTAGCTGTTGAACTCAGCGGGCGGCACTCCCATCTGGATCAGATATTGGCCCGCCGGACTGTCCACCGGGATGGCGCCGGCAGGCGAGATGTGATCGGTGGTGACGCTGTCCCCGGCTTTCACCAGCACCCGCGCGCCGAGGATGGGGGCAATCGGCGGCACCGCGCGCGTCACCGCGAGAAAGAAGGGCGGCTCCTGAATGTAAGTCGAATTAGGATCCCATTCGTAGACGGTGCTATCCGGCACAGGCAGGGCGTTCCAGAGGGGATTGTCGTGCTCGATGCGCGCGTAGGCCCGGCGAAAGTCTTCCGGCGAGAGGACGCGTTCCATCAAAGCGGTGATCTCGCACTGCGAGGGCCAGATGTCGCGCAGATAGACCGGTTGTCCTGCCGGGTCGTACCCCAGCGGCTCGTTCAGCAGATCGATGTCCACCCGTCCCGCCAGTGCAAAGGCGACCACCAGCGGTGGGGAGGCCAAGTAGTTCGCCTTGATCGCCGGATGAATGCGCCCCTCGAAGTTGCGATTGCCGCTCAGCACGGCCGCCACGACCAGCTCGCGTTCTGCAATCGCTTGGGCCACCCTCTCAGGCAATGGGCCGCTGTTGCCGACACACGTGGTGCAACCGTAGCCCACTGTGTAAAAGCCGAGCTGCTCGAGATAGGGGGTCAGGCCTGCTTTGTCCAGATAGGCGCTCACCACGCGCGAGCCAGGCGCCAAGCTGGTCTTCACGTAGGATGGGGTGCGCAAGCCCTTCTCGACCGCTTTCTTGGCGAGCAGTCCCGCGGCCAACATCACGGATGGGTTGCTGGTGTTGGTGCAGCTGGTGATGGCGGCGAGCACGACGCTGCCGTGTCCGATGCCGTCACTGCCGATGCGGCCGCGTGCCAACGCCTCTTCGGAGAGGCCATAGCCGCGTTGTTCAACGGGAGCACGCAGCGCCTGCGAAAAGCTGCGGCGCAGCTGCGCCAGCGGCACCCGATCCTGAGGACGCTTGGGGCCGGCCAGGCTGGGTTCCACCTGACTCAAATCGAGCTCGATCGTCTCGCTGAATTCGGGCTCCGGGGTGGCATCGCTGCGGAACAAACCTTGCTCTTTACAATAGCGCTCCACCAGGGTGATCAATGCCTCGGGCCGCCCGGTCGCGCGCAGATAACGCAGACTCTCCTCGTCCACCGGGAAGAAGCCCATCGTCGCGCCGTAGTCGGGCGCCATATTCGCGATCGTCGCCCGGTCGGGCAAGCTGATCTGGCTCAGCCCCTCCCCACAGAACTCGACGAACTTGCCGACCACCCCTTTTTGGCGCAGCAGCTGCGTCACGGTCAAGGTCAGGTCTGTGGCCGTGACCCCTTCGCGCAGCCGGCCGACCAATCGAAAGCCGACGACCTCCGGCATCAGCAGCGTGATGGGCTGGCCCAGCATCACCGCCTCGGCCTCGATGCCTCCCACGCCCCAGCCGACCACACCCAGGCCGTTGATCATCGGGGTGTGGCTGTCGGTGCCCAGACAGCTATCCGGAAAGGCGACCAGCCCATCCGTGGTGCGCTGCAATTGCACCACCGGCGTGATGTATTCCAGGTTGACCTGATGGACGATCCCACTGGCAGGTGGCACGACGCGGAAATTGCGAAAAGCGCGCTGTGCCCAGCGCAAGAAGATATAGCGCTCGCGGTTGCGCTGAAACTCCAGCGCGACGTTGCGGCGCATCGCATCCGGACTGCCAAAGTAATCCACCTGCAGCGAGTGGTCGATCACCAGATCCACCGGCAAGATGGGATTGACCTTCTCCGGGTTGCCCCCCATACGCGCTATCGCCGAACGCATGGCCACTAGATCGACCAGCGCCGGCACGCCGGTGAAATCTTGCATGAGGACACGCGCCGGCCGGAAGGGGATCTCGCTTGGACGGGGTGCGTGCGCATCCCAAGCGGCCAAACGAACGACATCTTGCTCGGTGATGGTGAACCCATCGCACTGACGCAGGACCGCTTCCAGCAACACCTTGATCGAGAAAGGCAAGCGCGAGATGGCGCCCAGCCCTCGTTTCTCTAACACTTCCAGACGATACAGCCAGGCATCCCCCTGACCAGTGTCAAACTTGACGCGTGCGCCGAACGGGTCATGGCTCGCTGATGCCATCGGTTACTATGTACTCCTCCTCGTATAAAGTGGGTATGCTCAGCGCTCTATGGAATCGTCTCCGCAAGCGGAGCATAGCTGCAGCCCAATTGTACTCGAACCCTTGCGGCTGTCCAGTTGTCGGGATCACCTGCGCGACCGTTTTCGCTCCCCTCGATTACGATTTGGATAATCCGATTTCTTGGGTTATGATACGCGCGGAAACGCGGCGGATCAGGATGCACGACCTATGAGACGGTCTCGGTGGACATGGCTGGCTGTGGGCGTGGCGCTTCTGATGGGTGTGGGCTGGCTGCCCGGTTTTATCGAGGTCGCGGCCCAGTCCTCGGATGCGCTTGCCAGCCTGACCATCGCGTTATGGCCCGAGTACGACCGCCCGGAGGTGTTGGTCATCTATCAGGGTGCGTTGAAGCCGGAAACCTCTCTGCCCGCGACGGTGAGCATTGCAATGCCCTCCCATGTGCACCAGATGCACGCGGTGGCCTATCTGGATGAGAACACCGGCACACTCATGCGCCTGGACTCGTTTCGCCTCGAGGCGACCGCACAAGGTAAGCGTCTGACGCTGACCACCCCGGCGCGCCGTTTTCACGCCGAATACTACACCGCCGATGTGCTGACCCGGGAGGGCGCTACCCGCACCATTCACTACGTCTTCACAGCGACCACCACCATCGAAAATTTCCGCTTCGAGGTGCAACAACCTCTGGGGGCGCTGGATTTCGTTTCCGACCCGGTACCCGTCGCGATAGAAAAACGGGCGGACAACCTCTTCTATGCGCGCTATCCGGCCGAGGCGCTTGCGGCGGGGGCATCGCGGTCACTGCGTGTTGCCTACCAGCGCCACAGCGATAGGGTGTCGTCCGAGGCGATGCCCAGCACGCCAGAAGCTCTCGCCGGTCCGCCTGGGTCTGGGGCAGC
>JANXAX010000212.1 GCA_025062175.1 Anaerolineae bacterium
TATGCCATAGGTAGGGCGACAGGGCAAGCACAGAGACTCATTTCGGGAAGAGGTGGAACGTGGTTGCCGAGCGAGGGCGATTAAATCGCCCGGTCGGAGTGCGGTGCGCTGTACCCTGATCCATTGGTTGACCGTCACCAGCACAGGCGAATCCAAACCAAGCCACAAGCCACGCGCGTCAGCGCACAGCCTCGACTGTTCCCCGACGGTCGCAGCTCGGATTCCACCCCTTCCAAGCGGGAGAATGCACCCTAAGCGCACCATTTGGTTGACCCGTGGCGTACCCCGTGTTACAATGGCTTCGAGATATGCGTGTGCCCCGCTTACACACGCGTAGATAACACGCACAAAGACGTTCCGCGTAGAGATATCCTACATTCGCGGTCTTGTCGTGACTTCCCTGCCACATCCTTTTCACACGAGGTGTTACGATGTCTAAGGAGCTCGACCAACTGTGTGTCAACACGATCCGCTTCCTGGCCGTGGATGGAGTGCAGAAGGCCAAGTCGGGGCATCCCGGCATGCCGATGGGCATGGCCGATGCCGCCTATGTATTGTGGACCCAGTTCTTGCGTCACAACCCTGCTAATCCGAAATGGCCCAACCGCGACCGCTTTGTCCTCTCGGCCGGACATGGGTCTATGTTGCTTTACAGCCTGCTTTACCTGACCGGCTATGACCTGCCGCTTGAAGAGCTGATGCGCTTCCGCCAGTGGGGCAGTCGCACACCAGGTCATCCGGAGTACGGCCTGGCACCCGGCGTCGAGACGACCACCGGCCCGCTGGGGCAAGGGTTTGCCAACGGTGTCGGCATGGCCATCGCGGAACGCTTCCTGGCTGCTACGTTCAACCGTCCCGGCTACAACCTGGTGGATCATTATGTTTACGCCATTGTCAGTGACGGCGACCTTATGGAAGGTATCAGTCACGAGGCGGCTTCGCTCGCCGGTCACCTTAAGCTGGGCAAGCTGATCTACCTCTATGACGACAACCACATCTCGATCGACGGTCCCACCGAGATCACCTTCACCGAGGACCGCGCAGCGCGCTTCGCCGCCTACAACTGGCACGTTCAACAGGTGGACGGCCATGATCGCGCCGCCGTGGCGGCTGCTATCCGGGCGGCTCAGGCGGAGACGGAACGCCCGTCGCTGATTTGCTGCCGTACGCACATCGGCTACGGCAGTCCCAACCGCCAGGACACCGCCAAGGCACACGGCGAACCGCTGGGCGAGGAGGAAGTCATCCTGACCAAGCGCAATCTGGGCTGGCCGGAGGATAAAATGTTTTACGTGCCGGAGGAGGCGCTTCAGGTCTTCCGCCAAGCGGGGTCCCATGGCCAACGGCTGGAGGACGAATGGCATCAGATGTTCCAACGCTACGCCAAGGAATATCCTGACCTAGCCGAGCTGTGGCAGCGCGTTTGGGCGCGCGAGGTGACGCTGGATTGGGAGAAGGTGTTGCCCGTCTTCGCCCCATCTGCCAGCGGCGAGGCGACGCGTGTCGCCTCAGGCATGGTGCTGAATGCGCTGGCGCCGCTGCTGCCGACGCTCATCGGTGGTTCGGCCGACTTAACCCCGTCCAACAACACCGAGATGAAAGGTATCCCTTGGATGGAGCCGGGCAACTACGCCGGCCGCAACATCCACTTCGGCGTGCGCGAACACGCTATGGGCGCTATCCTCAACGGCATGGCTTTACACGGTGGTGTCATCCCTTATGGCGGCACGTTTTTGGTCTTCTCTGACTACATGCGGCCGGCCATCCGTCTGGCAGCGATGATGGAGCTGCCTGTCATCTACGTCTTCACCCATGATAGCATTGGCCTGGGTGAGGACGGGCCGACTCATCAGCCGGTCGAGCACCTGCCCGCGTTGCGCGCCATCCCCAATCTGGTGGTCATCCGGCCGGCGGACGCCAATGAGACCAGCGAGGCATGGCGCGTGGCGTTGGAGCGGCACGAAGGCCCCACTGCCCTGTTGCTGACGCGCCAGAAAATCCCCATCTTCGACCGCGCAACGCTGGCGCCGGCAAGTGGACTGCGCCGTGGCGCCTACGTGTTGGCCGATAGCGCGGGACAACCCGACATCATCCTGATCGCCAGCGGCTCCGAGGTCGCGTTGGCGCTGGGCGCGCGCGAAGCCCTGGCTCAGCGCGGGGTGCAGGCGCGCGTCGTCAGCATGCCCAGCTGGGAGCTCTTCGAGGCGCAACCACCCGAGTATCGCGCCCAGGTGTTGCCGGCGCAGGTGACCGCGCGCCTGGCCGTGGAGGCGGCCATCCCGCTGGGTTGGGAGCGCTATGTGGGCAACAGCGGCGCCGTCATTGGAATGGAACGCTTCGGCGCCTCGGCACCTTACCAAGTATTGCTGGAGAAGTTCGGCTTCACCGTCGAGAACGTGACCCAACGAGCACTCCAGCTGCTCGGCAAGGCATAGGCGACAAAGCGTGGCTATGAACCTCAAGCAGCAAGCGGCAGTCTACGCCGTAGATATGGTGGCAGATGGTATGGTGCTCGGATTGGGCACTGGCTCGACCTTCGCCTATGCCCTGGAAGAGCTAGGGGCACGCGTTGCCGCAGGACGGCTGCGCTCGATTGTCGGGGTGCCCACCTCAGAAGCGACCGCCCGCCGGGCGCGCGAGCTGGGCATCCCGCTGACCACTCTGGCGGAGCACCCTGTGCTGGATATGGTCATCGACGGCGCGGACGAGGTCGACCCCCGGCTTGATCTTATCAAGGGACTAGGAGGTGCCCTCTTGCGCGAAAAGATCGTTGCCATCGCTGCTCGGCGCTTTGTCACCATCGTAGATGAGTCGAAGCTGGTGAATCGACTGGGTACGCGTGGTCCCTTGCCGGTCGAGGTGGTGCCGTTCGCATGGGAAGTACAGGCGCGTTGGCTGAGCTCGTTGGGCTGCCACACCGAACTGCGCCGCAATCCCGACGGCTCGCCCTACGTCACCGACAACCATAACTTCATCGTGCATTGTACCTTCCCAGAGGGGATCGCAGATCCCTATACCCTAGATCAGGTGCTACACGCACGGCCCGGCATCGTCGAGCACGGCCTCTTCCTGGGCATCGCCAGCGAGGTGGTGGTGGCCAGCGCAGAGGGCGTGCACGTGCTGAAACGCACTGCATGAAGCGGCTATGGAGCTCTTTCTCATCCGCCATGCCCAATCCACCAACAACATCCTCGACGATGAGCGACTGCGCACGATGGATCCGCTGTTGACTGAGCTGGGGATACGCCAAGCGGAGTTGCTGGCCGAACATCTGGCACGCACACTACCGTTGCACGACGGGAGGCCTACGCGGCTATATTGCAGCGCTATGTGGCGGGCGTTGCACACCGCCAGCATCATTGCACGCACCACCGGATTAAGACCGGAAGTGTGGGTGGACATCCACGAGCACGGCGGCATTTACATGGACTATGGCGAGGATGGCGGCGTGGTGGGCTATCCGGGCAAGACACGCTCGGAGATCCTGAGCGCCTTTCCCGAGGTCATCCTGCCGCCCGAGGTGACTGAAGAAGGTTGGT
The DNA here is from genome assembly GCA_025062175.1 of Anaerolineae bacterium. Classification (GTDB taxonomy): domain Bacteria; phylum Chloroflexota; class Anaerolineae; order 4572-78; family NAK82; genus NAK82. The sequence goes on from JANXAX010000212.1 coordinate 3,540, forward strand.
GGCACGGAGGTCGTGAGGAACTCGAGGCGTGTTATGCACGCGCGGCACGCGTGGCAGCGGCGCTACGCGCCCGCCTCCCCAGCGACGAACGTATCCTGATGATCTCTCACGGAGGCTTTCTGAATTCCTTTCTGAAAATCCTGTTCGAGCAGGCACTGGAGTGGCCCATTTTCTACCATCACGCTAACACAGCGATCACCTACGTGACCTTCAGTGCGGAGGGATATCTGGACGTGTGTTACCTCAACCGAGTGGACCATCTGCCGCCGGAGCTGGTCTCGTAAATGGAAGACACCGAAACGATCCTGGTGGCCGAAGACAGCCCAGAAGTGCGCAAGTTGATCGTGTTAATGCCCCAGCAGATGAGCTTCAGGTTCTGGAAGCTGCCAGCACCAGCGAAGCGCTACGCCTTGCCAAGCAGTATCCGGAAGACATCCACCTGCTGCTCACCGATGTGATGGTGCCTGACACGCACGGGTGGAAGGGCGCTAAGCTGAAGCGGCTGCTCACCCCTGCGTTCCGAAATGCGAGTGCTCTATATGTCAGGTTACACCAGCAAGGTGATCGCGCACTATGGTGTTGGAGGAAGGCATGGATGTGTTGGAGAAGCTCTTCACCATAGCCTCCCTGGCGCGCAGCATCCGCACCGTGCTGGACCGGGAGCGCGCTTAAGCCCGTCCCAGCGCCAGTCGCACCCCCTGAAAGGCGATCAGGCCCACCAAGAGGGCGGCCAACACACCAGCAAGCGTTAAGGAGCTGCTCTGCCACCCGCCAGTGACTGGCACGAGAGCGGGTCCGACATGGAAGCTGATCCAATAATAATGGACCAGAGCACCCTGCGCGTTGCGTTGCTCAGCACGTACCGCATAGCGCCCCGCCGTGGCCTCGGCCGGGACAGTGAGGGTGGCACTGAAGTTTCCATTCGCATCCGGCATCACCTGCACCAATGCCATTGCCCCAACGCCGGTCTCTCCGTCGGTCACCAACATTACCTGCACCGGCAATCCCACTTGAGCACCTTGACCGTTCACCGTGATCGGAGTGCCCTGGGGGCCTCCGGCAGGATTGATGGTGAAGCTCAGACTGGTCACTTCGCCGCTGGCCAAAACCGCGTAGGCCGGCAACAACGCCAACACGATCAAAGTCAACACAATACGTACCACGAGAGACATGGATGAATCCTCCTTTATGTCACGGGCACGAGCCGTTCGGCACCTATCCTTACACCCTTAGGCTGAGATTTCTAGGACGACACACACTTCTGCCCGGCGGCTTTAAAACTTAAAACGGGCATTGGCATCAGCATGCTATTATGTTGAGTCCATTATAGCGTGAATCACGGTATATGTCAAGTTGTAAACCGGTCAACTTTTCAACTTTCCGCAGATCATGCTCTCAGAACCAGTCACGCCGCCAGAAGACAGCTGCTACCGAGAGCGAGACACCCAGCGAAAGGCCCAGGATGATCCAAAACGCTTCCGGGGCTTCCTGGAACGGCAGCGCCACGTTCATGCCGTAGAAGCTT
>JANXAX010000213.1 GCA_025062175.1 Anaerolineae bacterium
ATCGCGCTGCTGGTGAGCACGCTCCATCACATCGCCGTAGAATGGCATGCCAAACGACTGACGGGAGCACAGCCCCCCTTTCCAGAGCGCATATCTTCCCTGGCACGGCCGATGGGGTGGTTTGTGCTCACTTTGATCATCGGGACCGGGCTGGCGGCGGTGGCGCTCGTGCCTGCTTATGAGCTCAGCGGATGGACGCCGCGCGCCAGCTATGATTATCAACGTGCTGGGGAGTACTCCTTGCCCCCTGCTGGGCTGATCGGGCTGTTTGTGCCCTCTTTCTTCGGACGCGACCCGGCACGGCATTGGGGCCCATGGGAGCGCGTCGAGGTGGGATATTTGGGGATTTTGCCCTTGGTGCTGGCATTGCTGGGCAGCGGAGCGGGGATACGCCACGCGCGCATCGTCGGCCTGTGGACCTTGCTGGCGGCGTTCAGCCTGGTGGCCGCGCTAGGCGCCTACAGCGCTTTATATGGCTACCTGTATCAGCTGGTGCCGGGGTTAGCTGGCATGCGCGCGCCGGCACGCTTCGTCTTCGTGTTCGACTTCGCCCTGGCCGGGCTGGCGGCCTATGGCATGCAGATGCTGCTGCAAGGCGCCCCCGCGGCGCGCCAGCTGCTCACCCGCTTCACCCGCGCCGCCCCGTGGATCCTGGGCGGACTGGTGTTGATCGCCATGCCGCTCAGCTATCATGCGCTCATCACCAGCCAGGACAAGGACGCGGTCATCTTCGCGCGCACCGCCGCCGCCACCAACGGGCTGGTCTTCTTCAGCGGGCTGTTGGCCGCCGCGCTCGCGCTGCTCTACGCCCTGCAACGCGGCTGGGTGCGTCCGACTGTCTTCGGCCTGCTCGGCGTTGTCTTGACCTTCTTCGACCTGGCCAGCCTGGGCAGCCATCTCGACGTGGGCCAACACGATCCGACCGCGACATTTCACCATCCTGGCATCATTGCCTTCCTCAAGGCGGACGACTCGCTCTATCGCATCGACACGCGCACGGACATCTGGCATCTCTGGCAACCGGATACCCCGCTGTTGCACCATCTGCAGGACATCTCCGGCGTGGTCAATCCGCTGATCCTGGCGGACTATGCGCGCTTCCTGGAGGGCATCCCCAGCCGTTCCTCACGCCTGTACGATCTGCTGAACGTCAAATATGTGATCGCCGCGCGCGAGGTGGTCTTGGATTGGCAGAAGTTTGCGCCCATCTTTGCCGACGACGGACCGCTGGCCGTGTTCCTCAACCGCGCGGCGCTGCCTCGCGCATGGGTGGTGCATCGTGCGCACAGCGTCCCCGATCAAGCAGCCGCATGGGAGGCGGTGCACGCTCCGGCGTTCGAGCCGGCGCAAGAGGTGGTCGTCGAGGGTGGCCCGGCGCTGGACGTGACCGCTCCCCGAGCTGCTGCCATCTGGATGGATCACTACGCTCTCAACGCGCTGCGATTGCGCGTGGATATGCCGGCCGAGGGCTACCTGGTGCTGAGCGAGACGTGGTATCCTGGCTGGTATGCGCGCGTGGATGGCGAACCCCAACCCATCTGGCGCGCCAACTATGCCTTCCGCGCGCTGCACCTGCCCGCTGGCCTGCATCACGTGGAGATGGACTTCGCCCCGCGCGCGTGGACGCTGGGCCTAGCGGTCAGCCTGGTCACATTGGCGGGCGTCCTGGTTGTTGGCCTATCCCAGCTGCTCTGGAGGCACCGGATCAGAGATTGGGGTATTTGACATATCATGCTATAATGTACTTGTAGCACAACCGCGTTTCGAGATCAGCGCGAGGCGCCTGCCAGCGGCAGGGCAAGGAGGTCGTATGCAAAATTTGAGGCATGAGGAGGCGAGGCTTCGCAGGAAGATGGTCGGGGTACTGCTGCAGTATGCCCGCCAACGCGCCAAGCGCACCCTCCAGGAGGCAGCCGAGGTTCTGGGTGTGACGCCCGAGGTGATCGCCGACTTCGAATGGGGGCGGCGCGACATCTCGCTGGTCGAGTTGGAAATCCTTGCCCACCTCTATCGCGTGCCGGTGGCCTACTTCTGGAGCGAGGAGATTGTCGACACCCCCTCCGATGGCCAGATCCCCGTGAAGGCGATCATCGGGTTGCGGCGGCGCATCATCGCCGTGCTGTTGCAGCAGGCACGCCTCGAGGCCGGCCGTTCGCGCGAGGAGCTGGCCCAGCTGTTGGACTGTCCTCCCACGCGCATCGCCGCCTACGAAGCGGCAGAGCGCGACATTCCCCTGGTGGAGCTGGAGGCCATGGCCCAATTCCTGGGTGTGCCGATGTCCTACTTCTTCGATCAGGGCATCCAGCCCGCCGGCGAGCCGCTGCCCGATATGGAGGAGTTGCGACAATTGGCCGAGTTGCCCGCCGACGTGCGCCGTTTTATCATCAAGCCGGGCAACATCCTCTATTTGCGCGCTGCAATGCAACTCAGTGCGTTGCCGGCCAGCACGCTCCGCCGCCTGGGGGAAAGCCTCCTGGACATCACCTACTGAGAGGGGCACTATGGGCGACTGGCAAAAGCTCCATGCCGAGGGTATCCAACATTACCACGCCAAACGCTATGCCGCTGCTGTGCAAAGCTTTGAAGCAGCATGCCGTGCCGCCGAACAAACTGGCGAACGTCACCGCCTGGCCGAAGCGCTCAACGACCTCGGCGTGGCACGGCGGGAGCTGGGCGAGTGGGACGCGGCACAGCAGGCGCTGGAAGCGGCCTATGCCTTGTTCGGCGAGCTGCAGGACGCGCGCGGACAGGCCCAGGCGCTGGGCAATCTGGCCAGCGTGCACGAAGGGCGAGGAGACTACACTGCCGCGGCAGAAGCCTATCGCAAGTCAGCACACATGTTCGAGGCATTGGGCGAGAGCGACCTGGCGATGTATACGCGACAAGCGCTCAGCCGCCTGCACCTTGAACATAAACAATGGCTCTCTGCCATCGCTGCCTACGAAGAGGGCATCGAGGCGCTGCCAGATCGCTCGCTCAAGAAGAAAGTGTTGCGGCAGCTTATGCAGTTGCCGGGGCGTTGGTTGCGCGGCGGCCGGTGAAAAGGAAAGCTTGAGCCGAGGTGTCGGATACGCGTCCGGTCGACATTTGGGGGCTTGACGAGGAGAGGCGTAAACGGTGCAAATCACACAACAGATCGTAGACGAACACACAGTGGTGATCGCCCTGGATGGCATTCTCAACGCCACGACGGCCGATCAGCTGAAACAGACATTCCATCAGGTTGCCGAGGCGGGCACGCGCACGGTCGTGCTCGACATGAGCAAGGTGCATTTCATTGACAGCGCCGGCCTGGCGGCGCTGATTGCCGGCAGCAAGATGTTGGGGGGCGGCAACCAGTGCCTGCAACTGGCCAGCTTGCAACCCCAGGCCCAGATGCTGTTCAAGCTCACCATGTTCGACAAGGTGTTTAGCGTGCACGCCGACGTGGCCAGCGCGCTGAAAGCGTGCCGGCGTTGAGCGCGATGTGACATCCAAAAGAGCACTGGCCCTGCGTTGCAAGTTAACTTTTTGCTCCATCCCGTGATAAATGCTTTCGTCCTTGGCAATGGTGTCGGGATTCCACGTATTATTAAACGCCCCTCTCTCGAGCGATGAGAAAGGTGTTGGGGAATGTCGCTGCGACGCATCAAATACTCATAATATAAATCTCTCTGAGAGGACCAAATAAGAGCTGCAGGGCAGGCGCCCGGATGAGGCCGGGAAGCCTGCCCTGCGGCATTAGGAGGAGGAACGATGCCCTACTGCTGCTTCGGCTTGTGCTTGATCGCGGCGTGAGCCGCGGCCAGGCGCGCCACCGGCACGCGGAAGGGCGAGCAGCTCACGTAGTTCTGGTTGATCAGATGGCAAAACTCGATCGATTCAGGATCGCCCCCGTGTTCGCCGCAGATGCCCACCTCCAGGTCAGGGCGGGTGGCACGCCCTTTCTCCACCGCCATACGCATCAGCTCACCCACACCCGCCCGGTCGAGCGTCTGGAAGGGATTCTTGGGCAGGATGCCCATCTCGACATATTGCAGCAAGAAGCGCGCCTCGGCGTCATCCCGCGAGTAGCCAAAGGTCATCTGCGTCAGGTCGTTGGTGCCGAAGGAGAAGAACTGCGCCACGCTGGCAATCTCATCCGCCGTGATCGCCGCCCGCGGCACCTCGATCATCGTGCCGAACTTGTACTCGACGGTGATCCCTTTTTCCTTCATCACCTCCTGCGCGATCGCCTCCAGCTGGGGCTGGATCACCTTCAGCTCGTTGACGTGACCCGCCAGCGGGATCATCACCTCCGGCTTGACCACGACGCCCTGCTTGGCCATGTTGCACGCCGCCTCGAAGATGGCGCGTACTTGCATCTTGACGATGCCCGGCATGATGATGCTCAGCCGGATGCCGCGCAGCCCCATCATAGGGTTGCTCTCGTGCATGCTCTCGACCGCCGCCAGCAGCGCTTCCTTCTCAGCCAGGCCTTCGGTGACGCCCTTGGCGCGCATCTCGATGACTTCCTCGAGCAGCTGACGCTCACTCGGCAGAAACTCGTGCAACGGTGGGTCGATCAGGCGGATGATCACCGGCAACCCGTCCATCGCCTTGAAGATCCCTTCGAAGTCACTGCGCTGGAAGGGCAGCAGCTCGTCCAACGCCTTCTGGCGCTCTTCCTCGCTCTTGGCCAGGATCATGCGCTGCACGATGGGCAACCGCTCCGGCTCGAAGAACATATGCTCGGTGCGGCATAGCCCAATGCCCTCAGCCCCATAGGCGCGGGCGCGCAGGGCGTCCTTGGGATAGTCGGCGTTCGCCCAGACCTGCAGCTTGCGAAATTCATCCGCCCACGAGAGCAACGTCAACAGCTCGGTCTGCTCCTCGAAGCGCGGGGTGATGGTGGGAATCTCCCCCAGGAAGGCCTCACCGGTGGCGCCGTCGATGGAAATGAATTCACCCTCTTTCACCACGACGCCGTTGACGCTCATTTGCCGCTGCTCCAGGTCGATGACCAAGTCGCTGGCGCCCACGACGCAGGGCTTGCCGAACT
>JANXAX010000214.1 GCA_025062175.1 Anaerolineae bacterium
GGAATCCGCTCCACGCCGCGCGCGAGCTGGCCGAGCAGCTGCTCGCTCCCACGTCGCTGGCACTTGCCCTCGCCGAGCTCCCCGACGAGGCGCGCGAGGCGCTGCACACGCTCCAACGCGCCGGTGGCTGGATGGAAAGCCCGCGCTTCACCCGCCGCTTTGGCACGGTGCGCCCTATGGGCCCAAGGCGCATGCAGCGGGAACGCCCCTGGGAGACGCCAGCAAACGCCACCGAAGCGCTATATTATCGTGGTCTGATCTTCCAAGGCTTTCACCGCGTGGACGAACATATGGTGGAGGTCTTCTACATCCCGCAGGACATATTGCCCTTGTTGCCCCCGCCGCCTCCATCGCCTGCCCCGCCCGCGTTGCCCCCAAGTGGTCCTCCGACGCATCGCCTGAGCGCTGTCACTGCCCTGGTGGAGGATGTCTTCAGCCTGTTGGTCTACGTATACCGCCACGCTGTTCCGTTGGAAGATGAGGACCGGCCGAGCGCAGCCCAGCGGAGCGCGCTGCTTGATGCACTGACGATGCCACAGCCGCATGCCGGACCGCCCTCCCATTCGCGGGAGGACCGCCTGGTGTTTTTGCTGCACTTATGCCGCGTCGCCGGTTTGATCATCCCCCACCACAACCGCCTGATGTTGCAACGCGAAAATGCGCGTCGCTGGTTGCAAAGCACCCCGGCTGAGCGCTTCGCGACCTTGCAGCGCGCGTGGCGCGATGACCCCACCTGGTGCGATCTGCGTGATGTCCCTACTCTCAAACTGCCCACATCGGATTGGCACAGCGACCCCTTGCCAGCCCGCCGCGTCGTGCTGCGCATGCTATCGCGGTGTTCACCGGGGACGTGGTATCGCATCGATGACTTGATCGCCGCGATCAAAGCGTATGAGCCGGATTTCCAGCGCCCGGATGGCGATTATTCCGTCTGGTATCTGCACGACCGCGATGGCCGCCCGTTATTGGGGTTCGAGCATTGGGACGATGTGGAGGGCGCACTGATCCGCCACCTGATCACCCAGCCGCTCTTCTGGTTGGGTGTGGTGGAGCTGGGGTGTGCCGCTGGGGCTGAATCACCGACCACCTTCTGTGTGACTCACTGGGCGGCTACGTTGTTGGAACAGGCACCGCCATCGGAAGAAGCCGCTCCAGATGTACCTGCTTTTGTCGTCGGCGAGGACTTCACAGTGCGTGTCGCCTCCCACGCCTGCTTGTATGAGCGCTTCCACCTGGCACGCTTCGCCAAGCTGGTCAAGCGGGAAGGTGGCGTAACGATCTATCGCCTGTCGCCCGATGGCGTCCGGCAGCTGGTGCATCAGGGTGTGCGCGCGGAACAGCTGATGCGCTTCTTGATGCGCATCAGCGACGGGCAGGCGCCACGCCGAGTGTTGGAAACTGTGAAACGCTGGTGTGGAGGCACGACCGCACATCTAGAACGGGTGTTGGTGTTGCGCCTGGCGGATGCCGCGCAGCTGGCGCAGTTGCGCCGCGACCCGGTCGCTCGGGCATGGTTGGGCGAACAGATTGGCCCGACCAGCGTGTTGGTGCCACTGATCTATGAAGCGCGGTTGCGCCGCTGGCTGCGCGAGCATGGATATCTGTGAGAAAGGGCCTCACTCCACCACGTTTATCACTTCGAAATACGGGAATGTCTCAAACTTGATATCGCCCGGGCAGCCAATTTCGCCGCGGAATACCCGGATGTAGCCTTCAAACGTCCTCAGGTTGTCCGGGTCATACATGCGGGTGTTGGGCGGTGGCTGCCATTTGGTCTCCGCGACCATTTTGTCACCTGCGGCGTCGACGAAGTGCGTCCGGCGGTCCAGACCCACATATCCTTTACATAGGGGGAAGGTGGCAGCGATCAGACCGTGACCGCGTATGTGCACTAGACGGTCGCGGAATGCCTCGGGATTGGCCATCACATCGCCGATCGACACCGGCAAGACCGCCGGCGTGCCGGTCGGTGCAAGGGTTGGGAGTTGGGTTGCAGGTGGTGCAGAAGTGGGTGTTTCAACAGGCCGAGGTGTCGTCCGCACAGCTGTCACCGATTCGGTCGCTTGCGGTGTCAGAGCAGGGCGAGTGCATCCGACAAGGAACAAACAGATAACCCCCCATGTCACCGCTAAGCGGATCAATACGCTCCCCATAGCCTTTGTAACCCCCTCTAGTGTGCTTTCGTGGCCACCTCATAGGCCAGATGAGAACCCTATTCCGATGAGTCTATAGCGCAGCGATCACACTTACCTCGTGACGCTCCTTCACCGCTCCAGGGGATCATAGAGCCACCCATGATCCCCTGAGAATACTGCTTTGTTATCGAGGTGCGTGAGCCGACGCACGCCTACTTGTACATCTTAATGGTTAGAACGACTGGATCTTCCTGCTGTTCATCGACCATAAAATCTTCGGCGATGATCATTTGATATCCTTTAGCAGCCACAACCACAGTATAGGTGACATTGCGCTCCAGCTCCTTCGGGCAGGTGAATTGTCCGCGCGTGTCCGTCTGCGCCACTGTGTAAACGTCCGTCTCAGCAAAGTCCCTTTCGGCCCACTCTTGCATGCTGACGCCAGGATTGAGCACCACGAACAATGCATCGGCGATGGGTTTCTTGGTCTTGCCATCGATGATCTTACCTTGCACTGTCACCGTCTCGGCGGCTGGCCTCGCCTCTTCTTCGCCGAAGTCCCAGATATCCTCGATAGTACTGGGTTCCTCTTCCGCTGCTTCCTCGACCGGTTCTTCCTCGGTCTCCAAGGGCTCGATGTCCTGCTTCGTTCCGCCGCCGACGGTGATCTCACCCTTGCTGGCCAGCTTCTTGTTGATATACCACTCTACCTGCCAGTCTCCCTCGGGTAGCGGCGAGCCGTCCTGATAGCCGATATACCACCAAAAGACGCCCGACTTGTTGTCGGGTGACTGCTTCTGGCTGTCGCTGAACACCGGTTCGGTGTCGAAGCCGCCATAGTAATACACCACCCCAATGGTGGTGTTCTTGGGAATGCAATTGTACTCAAAGCCAGAGGCGATCACGCTGGTGCCGGTAGGGTAGCGCTTCACGATCTTATCCGGATAGACGTTGCCCTTCTTGTCGGTGGCAAACCACAGGGCGGGATTGCTGATTTTCATTTTGGTGCACGCGGCCGTTTGTAGCAGCGCGTCGTTCCCGGCCAACGCAGTATGCTCTGCTGCGGCGTGCCAGGTCGGCGTGCTGGCGAACGCGCCCAGCACAGAGACCAGCACCAAAACCATGGTGCTCAGAAGAGAGAGAAACACTTTCATCTGCGTTTTCATCTCAGTTTACGTCCTTTCCTCAGAATGTCAACCGTTCGGCAAACTGCTGGAAAGCTGGTTCCACAGCGGGGAAGTTCTCCGGGGTGGTGAGCAAGGTGATGATGACAGCCCGATTACCATCCACGACAATATAATCCTCGCCCTCTACCACACGCGGCAAAGTTTTCAACAAGGTCATCGGATCGACGTAGGCGAAGCGCTGCCACAGCGCCGGCCGACCGTTCAGGGTAAGTTCCTTCGATTCCAGCACCTTATAAGCCGCGAAATCACTGCTGCGCTCTACGGCCAGTGCTGCCACCACTTGCTGAGCGCCCTCGCCGGCTTGCAGCTCCATCGTCTGGATGGCGAACTCGCTGCCACTGCCCAGCACGTCCGCCACGCGGAACACATCTCCTTCGCGCGTCGCGATCCCATAGTGATCCGGATAAACCCCCTTGAAGCCGGCGATCTCAAAGGTGGCAACACTGCCGGTGATGGAAAGCCAGCTGATGATCCCCACAATGATGAGGACGACGAACAAGGCGATTGTGGCGAGGTTCGACTGGGGATCGCCCACCTTGGCATCCACCGCGGCGCGCCGCCCCTGCGCCTGGGTGCGCGCGATGTCCCGCTGGATGAGCAGCGCCACCACGATGGCCACGATCAATGCCAGCGCGCCCGCCAGGAAGAGCCCGCTGACCGTTGGCAGAAGGGCAGTCACCCGGCCGATGATGATATCACCTGTCTCTAACCGGCTGCGCAGGATGGTGAACAGGCCGTTGAGCAACGTCGCGAGCAGGAAGCCGAGCGGCAACCACAGGATGCGCTCACGTTCCAACTTGGCACGTCCGAGGAAGTAGCCCAGCACGCCGGCGAAGGCAGCATGGGCCAGCGCCACCTCGGCGATGGCCACCTCGGCGCTGCCCAGCGCTGCGCCCCCGCTCGCCAGAATGAACTGGATATTCAAGGCAGTGGCATATCCCAAGCCTGCTGCCGTGCCGTAGACCATCCCGTCGCTGCGCTCGTCGAACTCATCCGTGTCATAGATGAAAAGGCGCACGGCGACGTAGATGAGGAAGATCTCAATGGCGCCTATGACAAAGATGGAGCCTAACACGAGGGACACCGAACTGCGATACAACCACTCTGACACGCGGAACAGGTGGTCGGTCACTGGAATGCCAATCGCCCCGGCCAACGCCAGCCCCACCAGAAAGATTTTGAACACCTCTTTCTTCGGTTCGGGTTCCAGCCGGTCCTGCACGTAGAAGAAGATCAGCCACAACGCTGCCGGGACAAGCGCCAGCAACACACCCACCACCAGCAACGCTGTCCCACTCAAGGCCGGTTGGAAGGCATTTTCCACACCGATCATGATACCCACGAACACCAGCACCCCGACAACCGCCAGGATGGCCGATTGCCACCAGGCTGCTCGCTGCCTATCCACTCCTTGTTGTGCGCTCATTATGCATTTTCCCTCCTTAGAGTGAGTGAGAACCGGTTATTTGCTGCGAGTGTGAGAAGAACGTACAGCTGGCGGAGAAGGACATCCTACACCATTATAAATCACTTTTGGGGAGTTGACAATAGGGATCTGAGAAAGTTTGAAAGCTCTATGGTGCCAATTTTGATAACTTCACCATGACGGTGTGGCGGCAAGGAACCTTTTTAGGAGCGGATGTGCTTCATTAATTAGAGCAGAGAAACCGAGCTGCGCGCGTGAGCAAGTGGTCT
>JANXAX010000215.1 GCA_025062175.1 Anaerolineae bacterium
CGTGCTCACCTTACCCTTGACGTTCCCCCTGGGAATCGGGTAAAATGGAGCATGTTAGTCAATAGAAGACTTAATGGAGAATGATATGATAGGTCTGCGCCAGCTAGCGGTTGTACTCGTGTTCGAGATCATGTTAGTTGCGGTTGGCAGCACTTTCGCCGCGGCTGAGGACGTGACGTGGTCGGCGGCTCACGCACCAACACGCGTCGCAATCCCTGCGGAAGAGACCGAATATGCCGTCTCGGTTGTGCTGCCACCTACGACAACCTCGGTGCTCGAGCCAGCAGCCGTGGTCCAAGCCGCACCCTCGATCTCCTCTTCGACAGCTGTACCGGCAGAAGAGGGTCTTCCGCTTCGCATTGTGGCGCCTAGCATCCACCTCGATGCACCGGTTGTTCCGGTGGGCTGGAAACACGTGGTACAGGGTGGGAAGGTGGTGGGCACGTGGGAGGTGGCAGATTATGCCGCCGGATGGCATCAATCCTCTGCCCCGCCCGGGCAGCCCGGCAACACCGTGATATCTGGGCATCATAATACAGCCGGAGAGGTGTTTCGCTATGTTGTAGATTTACAACCAGGTGATCCTGTTTTTCTCTATACGCAGCAGCACGTCTATACTTATACGGTGGTGACGCGCTTGATCCTGCGTGACAAGGGAATGCCAGCATCAGTGCGTCGGGAAAATGCCCGCTGGATTGGCACATTCCCTGATGTGCGTCTGACCTTGGTGACTTGTTGGCCTTACCATACAAACACACACCGCGTCATCGTGATCGCGAAGTATAACGGCTGAATTTTCAGCCCTGAGTTAGCGGGAGAGATGCTGTATGCGAGTGCTGCTGGTCAATCCGAGGTTTCGTCTGCCGATCGACACGCGCACAACACCGCATTTAGGACTGGCTTACTTGGCCGCCGTCTCAGAGCGGCGCGGTGACGAAGTGATGATCTTCGACGCCGACGTTGAGGACGAAAGTGTTGTCGAAGCAGCACGCCGTTTCGCACCTCATCTGGTAGGGATCACCGCCAACACCCCGCAGGTCAAACAAGCCTGGCGCACCGCCCAAGCGATCAAAAGTGTGCGCGATGTGCCAATTGTCCTCGGCGGGCCACACCCGTCCGTGTTGCCAGAGGAGAGCGTCGCGCGTCCCGAGGTGGACATCGTCGTGCGTGGTGAAGGTGAAGCGACATGGCTGGAGCTGAGCAACGTCATCGAGCAGGCGCTTCAGACAGCGCCCCGGCTCACCGTCAGCCAGCTGCTCGACCCCCAGGCGCATCTGCTGGATCACGTACAGGGCATCACCTATCAGACCCTGGACGGCGCGATGCATCAGAATCCTGCCCGCCCGCCGATCGCCGATTTGGACAGTCTACCCTGGCCAGCGTATCATTATTTCAAAATGGAACGGTACACCAACCTGCAGCCGGCGATCGACGCGGTGGACGGTGCGCGTAGCTTCAGCATTCTCACCTCGCGCGGCTGCCCCTACCGGTGTACCTACTGTTCACAGAGTATCATGCCGCAGAAGTGGCGCGCCCGCACCCCAGAGAACATCCTGCTGGAGTGGCGTCACTTGGTCGAGGACTTGGGGGCTCAAGAGATCGGCGTGCTGGACGACAGCGCGAACATCCGACCAGACCGGCTGATGCGCCTCGCCGATCTACTCATCGAGCACCGTCTCAACCACGTGCCATGGATTTTCGTCAACGGCATCCGCGCCGACCTGGCTTCGAAGGAACTGTTAGCACGCATGAAGCAGGCTGGCCTGAAACGCACCGCCTTCGGGGTCGAATCAGGTGACCCAGACATCTTGCGTGCAATCAACAAGCGCATCGACATGGACACGATCCGGCAGGCGTTTAAAAACGCCAAAGAGGTCGGTCTGGAAACGATCGGCTTTTTCATCATCGGTCTGCCCGGCGAGACGGAAGAGACGATGGAACGCACCATCCGCTTTGCTTGTGAGCTCGATCCCTTGATCGCCAATTTCTCGATGATGACCCCCTATCCAGGCACTCAGGTGTATGAAATTGTGAAAAAGCACGGTCGGATGCTGGTGAAAGATTGGGATGAGTATGTCTTCTTCGAAGGCCGGGCGCGCTATGAGATGGGAGCACTGACCGCCGAGCTGGTCGAGCGCAAATGGCGCGAGGCCTATCGCCGCTTCTACCTGCGTCCTCACCGCATCCTCCGCACCCTGTTGCGCAAGGACTTCTGGATCAACTGGCGGCGCACCTTCCGGCTGGCTTATCGTACCCTCTTTCCGCGCCAGGAGCGAAAGGATTTAAAAAGGGCGGTCGAGTCCGTCTAGCCTGGACGGGCGAATCCTGAGGAGAAAGTGGTAGGATGCGTGGATGGAAATGAAATTATGGCGCAGCGCCGTAACTTTTATCCTGATGATGTCCGTGATCGCATGCAATCTTAGTCTGCCCAGCGGGCGTATCGTCACGCCAAGCCCCTCTCCGACGCCGACGCTGATCCCAGCCGAGCCAAGCAAGCCCACTCCATCATTGATGGCACAGCTGAGCGCACATGAGGTGGTCCAACGAACGGCCGCGCGGCTGGCCGAGTTGAAATCTTTTCATTTCTCCATCCGACCTCGCGGCAACAAGCCTAACGTTGGAGGCCTGTTGAACACACCGCTGCCTGTCCTCCTGAGCACAATCGAAGGTGACATTGTGCGACCCGACCAGCTGCGTGCCCGCGTGACGGTGACCATTTTGGGCACTTCCGCACACCTGGACCTTGTGCGCTACCAGGGCGAGACGTATCTCAACAATCCTCTCACCGGCAAGTGGGAAAAGCTCCCCAGTGAGGCGAGCCATTCTCTCTCACCCGCTGTGTTGTTCAGCCCCGAACAGGGATTACCCACCTTGTTGACAGGATTGAAATGGAACATAGTCGGGTTCGACGAGATGCAGGGTGTGTCCACTTATCATCTCCAGGCGCGCGATGTGCCAAGTGTCAACCTGATCGGCTCTGGAGGGACAAGTGAAGTCATTGTCGACATGTGGGTAGGGAGGGAGACATTTCTGTTGTATCAAATACGGGTCGACGAACAACCAACCAAGCGCGAGGGAAAGACCACTTGGCTGTTGACTCTCTCCGCCTTTGATCGTCCGGTGGTGATCACACCTCCGACAATCCAGTGAGGGGAAGCCTATGAGAACGACACTTGTCTATGCTGGGATCGCAGGCAAGGGGTTTAACAGTTTGAAACAGGGCATGGACTCCGGCTGGATCAGCCACGGTCTGGCGAGCATTTCCGCTTACGCCCGTGCTCATGGCTTCGCTGTCGACTTGATTGACCTGCGCGCCCTGAACGGTTGGGAACACTTCCGCCAGGAATTTCTCGCACGCAGCCCGGATGTGGTGGGCTTGACCATGATGAGCGTGGACTTCAACCCGGTGATGAAGGCGGTCGAGATCATCAAAGAGGCGAAGCCGAATACCATCACCGTGGTGGGCGGACCTCACCCCTCGTTTGAGCCACAAAGCGTGCTCGACAATCCCCGCGTGGACTATGTGGTCGTCGCAGAGGGGGAGATCACATTCACCAACTTGTTGCGTGCGGTTGCTGAAGGACGACCACCGCAAGACCGCCTCCTGATCGGCATTCATCCCAATCTCGACCGATTACCGTACGCCGACCGTGACCTTTTCCTCAACGAATGGCGCAAGTTCGGTTATGACTTGGAATCGCCCGAAGTGCCCTTTGTGGAAGAGCTGCCGCCGCCTTTTGTCACCATCATCGCCGGCCGGGGTTGCATGTATAATTGCAGCTTTTGCAAGCCGGCCGAGGACTTCTTGTTTGGCAAAGGGACGCGTCGTCGTTCCGTGTCCAATATCATCGGCGAACTCAAGATGCTACGTGAGCGTTATCACTTTAACAGCTTTATGTTCCATGACGACTGCCTGTTGGAAGATCATCGTTGGTGCCGGGAGTTCGTGGAGGCATATCGCGCGGAAGGATTTTGGCAACCGTATTTCTGTCAGGCACGCGCCGACCTGATGGTGCGTCACGAGGAAACCGTGGCGCTGATGGCCGCGAACGGTTTGAAGGGACTGTTCATCGGTTTCGAATCGGGTTCGGACCGGGTGCTGAGGTTCCTGCGCAAGGGCACGACCCGGCGCATCAACCTGGAAGCAGCGAAAATCTGTCGCAAATACGGCTTGACCATTTGGGCAAACTACATGCTAGGAATGCCCACTGAAACGCCGGCGGAAGTGTTAGAGACCGTTTCGATGCTCAAAGAGATCGACCCCGACTATTACAGCCCGGCCTTTTACACACCGCACCCTGGCACCGATCTTTATGACTACACGATGGAGCACGGGCTTTCGTTGATTGAGGACTATGACTCCTATCGGCGCAATCCCACCGAGCTGAAGATCAAGGGACACGACTGGAAATTCATGCAGTGGGCACTGGCCGAAAGCCAGCGGCGCAAACCGATCAACCAACTGAAACGCACAGTCCGGCGGTTGTGGAACAAATATACCGACCCGCGCCGCTATCGCCGTAAGTTGAAACAGCTGCTGGGCGCCGCATAACTTTGCCCTGCTCGCGCGCACGGTTGCTGGGATCTGTCAGTTTCGGGAGGGCAGGAACCGAGCCACGTGTGCGAAGCAGCCCTGCACAGGTGGCCAGCTGATTGCTCCTACAGTCCACGGTCACAATCCCGCGGCCAACATTCCTATCCACCAATTTGTGCGTCCAACCGTGCCTGTAGCTCGAATGGCGAGACATTTCATCGGGTCACAGGTATCTGGGTCGCAGCCCATCCCAACCAGTCCTCTATTGTGTAGAGCCCGTCCAGGCCGAGCCGGGCGCTGAGCGCTGCTAAGGGCGGGAGGTCCAGTCCTGCCTGGGATAAGACTTCAGGCCGCCGGAAAAGAGCGCGGGGAGCTCCCTGAAAAATGATGCGCCCTTGGGCCATCACCGCCACCTCATGGGCATAATCCGCCACAAGCTGCATGTCATGGGTGATGCAGACGATGGTGCTGCCAGCCTGTTGG
>JANXAX010000216.1 GCA_025062175.1 Anaerolineae bacterium
CCAAGGGGGCTGATATGAAGTACATGATGGCCGAGCTGTATGGCAAGGCCACCGGCTACAACAAGGGTAAAGGAGGCTCGCAGCACATCGCCTGGCCGGGCTTGGGCATCCTGGGGGCGAACGGCATCGTGAGCGGCGGCATCCCCATCGCCACGGGCGCCGCGATGTCGGCCAAGCTGCGCAAGTCAGGTCAAGTGGCAGTCGCCTTCTTCGGAGACGGAGCCTCAAACGAGGGTGCCTTCCACGAGTCGCTCAACATCGCGGCAACGTTCTGCCTGCCGGTCGTGTACGTCTGTGAGAACAACCTGTACGGCGTGGGCACCCGCCAAACGTGTGTGCGCAAGATCGCAGATATCGCCGACAGGGCTTCGGGCTACGGCATGCCCGGCGTGGTGGTCGATGGCAACAACGTCCTGGCCGTGTACAAGGCCGCCTATGAGGCGGTGCAGCGGGCGCGCTCGGGCGAAGGGCCAACCCTGATCGAATGCAAGACGTATCGCTGGCGCACCCACTTTGAGGGAGAGCCGGATACGTACCGGCCGCGCGAGGAGGTGGAAGCCTGGATGCGCCGGGAGCCGATCGCACCCTATCGCCAGTATCTCATCGAGCAAGGGGTGCTTTCCGCGAGTGAGGCGGAAGCGCTTGAGCAGCGCGTCGTCGCCCAGGTTGATGAGGCAGTGGCGTTTGCACGTAGCAGCCCGTTCCCAGCGCCCGAATCGGCACTGGAGGACCTGTGGGCATAAGGACACGCTGAAAGGAGGGGATACAGTGAGAGAGATCTCGTTCTCTCAAGCCATCGTCGAGGCAACCGCCGAGGAGATGCGGCGTGACCCCAACGTCTGTGTGTGGGGACTGGACGTGGGGCCTTATGGCGGCGCCTTTGGATGCACCCGCGGGCTGTATGAAGAGTTTGGCCCAGAGCGCGTGTTCGACATGCCCATCTCCGAGCTGGGCTATGTCGGCCTGGGGGTCGGCGCCGCAGCCACCGGACTGCGTCCAGTGGTGGAGCTCCAGTTCTCCGACTGGATCACGCTCCCCTCGGACGCGCTCATCAACCAAGCGGCGAAGATGCGCTACATGTTTGGCGGCGTCCTGGCCGTGCCGATGGTGTTGCGCGCGCCCGTGGGCGGATATCTGGCAGCGGCAGGGCAGCATTCCAATAGCTATGAGTCGATGTTCGCCCACATACCTGGCCTGAAAGTGGTGCTGCCCTCGACGCCCTATGATGCCAAAGGATTGCTCAAGAGCGCCATCCGCGACAATAACACCGTGCTCTTCTTCGAGCACAAGAAGCTCTACGAGATCAAGGGGCCGGTGCCGGAGGAAGAGTACACCATTCCCCTGGGCAAAGCGGACATCAAGCGGCCGGGCAACGATGTGACCGTGGTCGCATATGCCTTCATGGTGCGCAAGGCGCTCGCAGCGGCGGAACAACTCGCCCAGGAGGGCATCAGTGTCGAGGTGCTCGACTTGCGCACGGTCAGCCCACTGGACGAGGAGGCAATCCTGAGCTCGGTGAAGAAAACGCAGCGCTTGGTTATCGTCCAGGAGACATGGCGGCGTTGCAGTGTGGGCGCCGAGGTGGCAGCCGTCGTAGCCGAACAGGCCTTGGATTACCTGGACGCGCCTATCGTCCGTGTGACCGCCAAGGATGTGCCCATCCCGTTCAGCCCGGTGTTGGAGAACTATGTATTGCCCCAAGAGGCGGACATCGTGGCAGCGGTCAGGCGCGTGTTACGTGCCTGAGGGGAAACGCGACCGATGCAGCTGTTGTGCGATAAAGTCGCTCTGATCACCGGAGCCGCGCGCGGCATCGGGCGTGCCATCGCCGAAATCTTTGCCGCGCACGGCGCCCACATCGTGGTGACTGACATCTTGGAGGAAGAGGCGTACGCGGTGGCGGCTGCCATCACCGCTGCCGGCCATCCCCGCGCCATCGCCCGGCGGCTGGATGTGAGCGACCCCCAGGCAGTGCAAGCGGCGATAGAAGTGGCCGCGGAAGAGTTCGGCCGGCTTGACATCCTGGTCAACAACGCAGGGGTCTTGCGACCACACCTCATCCTCGAGATGCCCCTTGAAGATTGGGAGCTCACCTTCCAGGTGAACGTGCGCGGCATGTTCCTGTGCAGCCAGGCGGCTGCGCGCCAGATGATCCGCCAAGGCCGTGGAGGATGTATCATCAGCATCGCATCGGCTTGTGCCAAAAAAGCGGACCGCGCGCTGGGTGCATACGCTGCTTCGAAAGCGGCCATGCTGGCGCTGACGCGCGTGCTGGCGCTGGAGCTGGGCGAATACGGCATCCGTGTCAACGCCATCTTGCCCGGCGCCACCGATACCCAAATGCTGCGCGACGTCACCGACGCGATCCCTGGCATGCTGGATGCCTTGCGCGCCAAGTCTGTGCTCGGCCGCATCGCCACGCCACAAGACCAGGCCAACGCAGCCTTGTTCCTGGCCTCTGACCTGGCTGCGCACATCACCGGTGAAGGATTGGTTGTCTCGGGCGGCGAATTCATGGACACATAAACACCTTCTCGCGCATCCCCTATTTGACAAATCCCTTCTCTGGCAGTATCATCCACTCGTTTTAGCACTCTGAACTTTTGAGTGCTAGGACTGGCGCATCACTATTTCCATCCACTACTATCCAACGAGGAGGTCATTGCATGTCTCTCAATCTGACCCCGCTGGGGGACCACGTCATCGTGGAGCCGATTGAAAGTGAGGAGGTGACGCCGGGCGGCATCGTCCTGCCCGAGACGGCTAAGGAAAGGCCGCAGAAAGGCAAAGTGCTGGCCGTCGGACCAGGTGCCCGCGACGATCAGGGCAAACGCATCCCCATCGATGTTAAAGTAGGTGATACAGTGCTGTACGGCCGTTACAGCGGCACCGAGGTGAAGATCCAGGACAAGAAGTATCTCATCCTGCGCGAAGGCGACGTCCTGGCAGTCATCGAATAAAGCCCATTTCTTTAGAGAAGGGAGTTCAGACATCCAAATGGCGAAACAGCTCATTTTCCGGGAAGATGCACGCCGTCGCTTGAAGAACGGCATAGACATTATGGCGCAGGCGGTGGCCACCACGCTGGGGCCGAAAGGGCGCAATGTTGCCCTGGACAAGAAGTGGGGTGCGCCGACGATCACCCACGACGGGGTCACTGTGGCCAAGGAGATCCAACTCGAGGACCCGTTTGAGAACATGGGCGCCCAGTTGCTCAAGGAGGCGGCCACCAAGACCAACGACATCGCCGGCGACGGCACCACCACGGCCACGGTGCTGGCGCATATGCTGGTCACCGAGGGGTTGAAGAACGTGGCGGCGGGCGCCAACCCGATGCTGATCAAGCGCGGCATCGAGAAGGCGACCGAGGCGGTGGCGCAGGCGATCAAGGAGATGGCGATTGAGATCAACTCGAAGGAGGAGATTGCCAACGTTGCCTCCATCTCGGCGCAGGACCGCGAGATTGGCGAACTCATCGCCGAGGTGATGGACAAGGTGGGCAAGGATGGGGTGATCACCGTTGAGGAGAGCAAGGGGTTGGCGTTTGAGACCGAGTATGTGGAAGGGATGCAGTTTGACCGGGGCTACATTTCGCCGTATTTCATCACCAACCCGGATGCGATGGAGGCGGTGATCGAGGAGCCGTATGTGCTCATTCACGAGAAGAAGATCAGCGCGGCGAGCGACATTGTGCCCATCCTGGAGAAGTTGGTGCAGGCGGGCAAGCGCGACCTGCTGGTCATCGCCGAGGATGTGGATGGTGAAGCGCTGGCGACGTTGGTGCTGAACAAGTTGCGGGGCACCTTCAACGTGGTGGCGGTGAAGGCGCCGGGCTTTGGCGACCGACGCAAGGCGATGCTGCAGGACATTGCCATTCTGACGGGTGGCACGGTGATCAGCGAGGAGACGGGGCGCAAGTTGGAGACGGCCACCCTGGCGGACCTGGGGCGCTGCAGCAAGGTGGTGGTGACCAAGGAAGAGACGACGATTGTGGGAGGTTATGGCAGCGAGGCGGCGATCAAGGGGCGCATCAACCAGATCAAGGCGGAGATCGAAGCCTCGACGAGCGACTATGACAAGGAGAAGTTGCAGGAGCGCCTGGCCAAGTTGGCTGGTGGGGTGGCGGTCATCCGGGTTGGTGCGGCGACCGAGGTGGAGTTGAAGGAGAAGAAGCATCGCGTCGAGGATGCGCTGAGTGCCACGCGCGCGGCGGTGGAGGAAGGGATTGTGCCGGGCGGTGGCGTGGCGTTGCTGAATGCCATCCCGGCGCTGGACAAGGTGAAGGTGGAGTATCCGGATGAGGCCACGGCGGTGAACATGGTGCGGCGCGCTCTGGAGGAGCCGATGCGCGGCATCGTGCGCAACGCCGGGTTGGACGGCGCCGTGGTGGTCGAGGAGGTGCGTCGCCGCCAACGCGAGCAGAACAACAAGAACATTGGCTACGACGTGATGGCGGGCGACTATGTGGACATGGTCAAAGCGGGGATCATCGACCCGGCCAAGGTGACGCGTGGCGCGCTGGAGAACGCCGCTTCCATCGCGGCGATGATCCTGACCACCGAGGCGCTCATCACCGACATCCCGGAGAAGGAGAAGCCGCCAGCGACCCCTCCGCCTGAGTATTGATGCATCCGGGCATGTGGAAGACGGGGTAGCACGGATGTGTTACCCCGTCTTCATCATTGGAAAAGGAGCATTTTCGTTTGGCGACTAGTGCTAAGTTAGGTTGAATTTTGCTGTTTTGTAACAGGGTAAAGACGGTGCAATTTGATCCGAGCATCCGCGGTGGTGAATTGCCAGTGCACCTGCACCCGGGCTTGATTGCGTGCTCGCTCCCAAGCGGACACCTCCTGCGCCAGGGTGGCCCGATCTGCAATGCGTCGCTTCAGGCATTGCGCCACCAGCACCGACAGTTCGCATTCGGCGATGTTCAACCAACTGCCGTGTTCCGGGGTATAGTGCCATTCAAAGCGTTGCGCCAGCCGATGAGCTTCCTCGGGCGCGAAGGCT
>JANXAX010000217.1:0-231 GCA_025062175.1 Anaerolineae bacterium
CGCATAGAGGGCTTCAAAGAACTCACAAGGGTTTTTGTCATACTCCCAGCGGTGATTCCACAAGATGAGCGGGGGCGTGTTGGGTCTCTTGCGCGCTGCAGGGCGAAAGGCATCCAGGCGGGTCAGGTCTATTCCGAGTGGCAAGACAGTGCTCTTGGCGCGCAATGCCTCGATAGTTTCCAATTCATTGTAGTCGGGGAAGTGTTTCAGCAAGCGAGGCAATTCGGCAAA
>JANXAX010000217.1:241-5004 GCA_025062175.1 Anaerolineae bacterium
TCGCGGTGATAGGCCGAGTTGAAGAAGAGCACATCCGCTGCCAAGGCGCTGGCATAGTTGATGAAACCATGATGCACATCTTGCCCTTTGATTCGGTCGCGGTCATGTGGCGCCCAGGGATAGCTCAGCTGATTTTCGTGGAAATACAGCGCAGTGGGAACGTGCCAGGTACGCGGTCGCGTGAGTGCCAGGAAAGTGGTCAGATCTAACATGTCGGTCGCCAGGATACAGTCCGGTGTCAGGTCCATTTGGAGGAACTGGCGTGCCAGGGTGACCGCCCCACCATGCATGCGCCACTTCCAGAAGCTCCCTGGCAGGGTCAGAGCGATCACCTCGTGCCGGCTGTAAGTCGTATATCCCTGCACCCAGGCGGCGTGGGAACCACCAGCATAAGGTTCTAAGAGCAGGACACGCACCGTTCAACCGAAGGGCAGGATATGGCGCGCGAAATGATCTTCGAGCGCTTGATAGTACAACTCCTCGTGTTCTTGCAACACTTCGAGCAACCGGTCACGGAAACGATAGCGTTCACCTTGTGCGGTATCCTTGGCCGTGAGCACCGAACCGAAGGTGACGTGAAGCACCTGGCGACCGTCGAAGGTGTCCAAGAGACCTAGGAGCTCCTGGTCGCTCATCGCCTCCACTGTCGCGGAGAGCCGAGCTGCTTCTGCTGAGACATGATAGGATTGGCGGTCAGTCGTATAGCGCTCCAATGCGAAATTCAGAATATCGCGGAACAAGAGGGGATGTGTGCGTGCCACGACACGCAGGGCCTCCAGGTAGCTGGTGCCGGCCGTCTTGAGATGGACCAGCTCGCCGGCCACCCGTGCGGCAATTGGATAGAGCGCGAACTTATCCGACCCGGAGTGGAAGCTGAGCTTGTAGGGGCCCAGCGCCTGCGCGATGGCGACGTGCATGCGCAACTGCCGCTCGAACGCCGCGACGTCACCGATGTAATCCACACCTTTCTCAAAGCGTCCCACGAAGCGGGGCGCTAGGCTCACTATCTGCACTCCCAGCCGCTTGAGTTCGTTGGCGACGAAGTAGTGCTCTGCCGGCGAAGTGGGCGTCGCCGTCTCGTCCACCGAGACCTCTACTTCGTAGGCGCGCCCGGTGCCCCCCAATCGACCGGCAAGATAACGATAAAGCTGCGCCGCGTGGCTCACGGCACGGGCATATTTGGCCACCGCGCGCAGCAAAGTGGGTTCGTCGAAGGCGACGGCAAAACCTCCCACGTCCATAGTACGGCCCAGATAATGACGTCGCAGGTCGGACCAAGTGGTCTCTAGCTCATCCCAGGGCAACCTTTCCACTTTGCGGCGCAATATATCAAGATCTTGAGTGGCAGCCTGGTCATCCACATAATCTCCAGGATCGAAGGTGTAAAGCACAAAGCCGGCGGATACACATTGTTCGACGTCTTCGACCGTCTTCAAGTGATCGGCATCGGCGCCGTATCCGTCGCGCCACCCTTCTTGGAAGACGCCCCACATCGCATCATCCAGCACTTGTTGGGGGGTGCGTCCGGTGCGCTTCATCTCGCGGATGGACTGCTGGGCGAAGACGGGATACATCGTGCCGCGGCGCACCGCACGCACGTGTCCCGGGGTAGCCATCCCCAGCCGGTCGCCGCAACCGACAGATTTGCGCAACCCCACTGCTTGGGGAGCCAGGAAGGGCAGCTGTGTGCGCAACGTCTGGGCATTTGCTGCGTTAACGGGACACACCTGTAAGGAGGCGGTCATCCCGTCGCACGAGACGGTCGACTCCACGCCGGTGAAGCCGGGCAATGGCGTGCCGGCGCAGAGGATGCCCAAATAGCGTGCGGTATCACGCTTGCCGAGGAAATAGATCGCTCCCTCGCGGACGACGATAGAACGTGCATAGACCGCCATATCGGCGATACGACCCAGTTCGGCAGCAGTCGCTACCGCCTGGTCGGATGGCAACACCTCCGGCGGCGTCGAAGCGCCGAGCAATACGCTCACCGAGGCCATAGGGCCTAACCTCGATAGGCCTGTGGGACATAGGCAGGAAGCTTCTGGTCTGCCATGATGCGTTCCAGGCGCGCGAAGCGCTGCAGGCCGTTGACCAGCGGAACAGAAGGCCAGTTGTCACCGATCAGCGGGCGCGCATAGGCGATGAACTCATCGGTGACATCGATGCGACTTTCGGCGATCCATTGGCGCGGGAACTTGCGCTCTGAATTGGCGACCAGCTCCAGCGGCACCTTGTCATAGCGCACACGGTAGATCGGTCCAGGTTCGCGCAGGATGGTGCTCATATAACCCGAACCGTCCTCAACCGCGATCTGCACCGCCTTTTGCCCCAGCTTGTATGCCTCTTCCATATCTACGGTCGAAGCGTAGATCATATTATGGCGCTGATCCGTGCCCGGGATATTTCCCCGTGCCGCGCCCCGCGCCGCCAGACCCACCTTGTTGAGGTAGTTGACCACCACCTGTTCCACCGTCGTCTCGCTCGAAGAGAACTGAACATGGCCGAAGGCATCCCGGCGCTCGCCGATGGCGCCGACGTCGAAGCCCTCGCTCACCACCACGATGCAGCGCTTGCTGCGCTTGAGCTCGTCGTTCACCAGGTCGGCCATCTCTTCCAAAGTGATACCGCTTTCGGGCAGGTAGATCTGCAACGGCATCTGGCGGTGCGGGTCTGCCAGACGTGCAGCAGCGGGGATAAAGCCGATGCGACGTCCCATCGCCTGCAGCACCAACACCGGGTCCGCCGGATAGGAACCGGCGTTCTCCTCGTTCGCGCCCTGGACAGTCAACGCCCAGTAACGCGCCACGCTGCCATAACCCGGCGTATGATCGATCAGCTTGAACTCGCTGTCGCCTACATCGTTGTCGATGGTTTTCGGTCCGCCCACAGCCACCAGGTCGAGACCTCGTTCGTGGGCCAGCTTGGCCACCTTGTGGGCGGTGTCCATCGAGTCGTTGCCTCCGATGTAAAAGAAATAGCCCACCTGGTGCGCCTTGAAGACCTCGATGATGCGCTCAAAATCCTCTTGTTGCGTCGTCTTGAGCTTGTAGCGACAGGTGCCGATGCTGCCGGCCGCCGGGGTGACGCTCAGCAGCGCGATCTCTTCGTCCGGCTGGGCGGAGAGGTTCAGGAGCTCCTCCTTGAGCACTCCCTCGATGCCGTGCAATCCGGCGTAGACAGTGCCGAAGTGGTCCGGCATCGCCTTGCACATTTCGACGATGCCGCGCAGGGTGCTGTTGATCACCGGAGTGGGTCCACCGGATTGGGCGACCACGACATTCTTCAGCTTGGCCATTGCGTCTCTCCCCTTAAAACATTAAACATTGTAGGTGCCAGCGGTAACGGTGCCGCCGTGACCGGTCCAGTCGGTGTGGAAGAACTCGCCACGTGGCCGGTCGACGCGTTCGTAAGTGTGGGCGCCGAAGTAGTCGCGCTGCGCTTGCAACAGGTTGGCTGGCAACCATGCGCGTCGATAGCCGTCATAGAAGGCCAAAGCACTGGACATCGCCGGCACTGGAATGCCCATCTCCACCGCGCGCGCGACGACACGCCGCCAAGAGGGCTGCGCCGACTCCACCGCTTCTCGGAAGTAGTCGTCCAACAACAGGTTGCTCAGCTCGGGGTTGCGATCGAAGGCCTCCTTGATCTTGCCGAGGAAGACCGAGCGGATGATGCAACCGCCACGCCACATCAGCGCGATGCCGCCATAGTTCAGGTTCCAGTTATATTCTGCTGCCGCGGCGCGCATCAACATATAACCCTGGGCGTAGGAGATGATCTTCGAGGCATACAAGGCCTCGCGGATGTCGGTGACGAACGCCTCACGGTTATCGTCATAGCGGCCAAACGGACCGTGCAACACCTGCGAAGCGCGCACCCGTTCCTCCTTCAGGGCAGAGAGACAGCGCGCGAACACCGCTTCGGCGATGAGCGTCAATGGCACTCCCGTGTCCAACGCGGAGATGACCGTCCACTTGCCAGTGCCCTTCTGACCAGCGGCGTCGAGGATTTTGTCCACCAGGGGCTGTCCGTCTGTATCTTTGAAGGCGAGGATATCACGAGTGATTTGGATCAAATAGGAATCGAGCTTCCCGCGATTCCACTCGGCGAAAACCTGGTGCATCTCATCAGCGCTCATGCCAAGGCCCTCTTTCATGAGGTGATAAGCTTCGCCGATGAGCTGCATATCACCGTATTCGATGCCATTATGGACCATCTTTACGAAATGCCCGGCGCCGTTCTCGCCCACCCAGTCACAGCAAGGTGTACCATCATCGACTTTTGCGGCGATGTCCTGGAAGATCGGTTTCACGTGCGGCCAGGCTGCCGGCGACCCACCCGGCATGATAGATGGGCCGTGACGTGCCCCTTCCTCACCTCCAGAGATACCAGTGCCAATGTAGAGCAACCCTTTGGATTCCACATAAGCGGTACGCCGGATGGTGTCCTGGAAGTTCGAGTTGCCGCCGTCGATGATGATGTCTCCTGGCTCCAGCAGCGGGATCAGTTGTTCGATGAAGTCATCCACCGCCTGGCCGGCCTTGACGAGCAACATCACGCGTCGCGGTTTTTTCAGCGTGCGCACTAGCTCCTCGAGGGAATGGGTGCCGATCACTTTGCGCCCTTTGGCGCTGCCGTTGATGAACTCGTCCACCTTGGAGACAGTGCGGTTATAGACTGCCACGGTATAGCCATGATCGTCCATGTTCAGCACTAGGTTCTGCCCCATCACGGCGAGGCCGATCAATCCAATATCTGCTTGC
>JANXAX010000218.1 GCA_025062175.1 Anaerolineae bacterium
GGAATAATGTGGCACAGCAAACAGGCGTGTCTATGGCATTTGCGTCAAGGGTTGTCTTGTGACCGATGTACTCTATGTTCACCCCGCACGCCATGCTGTTGACGCCGGCTATCAGGACCTAGGGTTCTACTTTCTGATGCCGGTGGGCGTGATCGGGCTGGCCAATATGTTGCGGCAGCAAGGCCACCATGTCCGGGGGATCAACTACCCGGCAGAGCTGCTGCGCGACCGCAGTTTCAAACTGAAGCCATGGCTCAGGGAACAACAAGGTGCCCACCTGGTCATGGTGGACCTGCACTGGTTCGAGCATGCCTTTGGCGCCATCAGCGTGGCGCGTGCCTGTCGCGAAGTGCTCCCGGATGCCCGCATCGTACTAGGCGGCTTCACCGCGTCCGTTTACGCTTCTGAGATTCTGCAGTCCTTTCCTGAGGTGGATTTCATCATCCGTGGCGATGCGGAGCTGCCGCTGGCACGCCTGGCAGCCGCGCTGGCACACCCGCATCCGAATCTATCTACCATCCCCAACCTCTCTTACCGTGAGAATGATCGGGTGATCGAGAACGTGCGCACCTACTGCGCCACCTCCGCCGAGCTCGACGCATTGGACTTCGTCACCCTTGACTTCCTGGAGCACGCTGACTGGTACAGGACGTTGCAGTTTGAACCGACCAATCTGACGCGTGAGATGAGCGGGCTGCGGGGGCACTGGCTGTGCATCGGACGTGGGTGCCTGTTTGATTGCGCCTTCTGCGGCGGGGGAAAGGAGTCGCACCGCCTGCTGGCCGGGCGTGAACAGGTCACCCTGCGTTCCGTCGCACGCGTCGTCGAAGACATTGCACGGCTGGCGCATCAAGGGGTCGACCAGGTCGCGTTCAATCTGGATCCGGCCATTTTCGAGGAGTCCTACTGGCGAGCGCTCTTCGCCGGGCTGCGGCAGCGCAACGTACGCATCGGCATCTATAATGAGCACTTCCAGCTCCCCACGTTGGAATTCGTGCGCGAATTTGCGGAAACGGCGGACATCGCCCGCTCGGAGATCGCATTGACCCTCCTTTCGGGCAGTGAGCGGGTGCGGCGGAACAACGGCAAGTTTTTCTCCAACAAGCGCCTCTACCCTGTCCTCGATGCACTCGCCCAGGCCGGCATCCCCCTGTACGTCTACTTCTCTTTCAACCTGCCGGGCGAGGATGAGCGCTCCTTCCGTGAGACGTTGCGCCTGGCAGAGGAGATCGCCCGAATGTATCCGCCCCATTTGCTGAAAATGATCAACCAGGCACACACGATTGACCCTTGTTGTCCGATCAGCCGCGAACCGGGCCGCTTTGCCGTGCAGGTGACATTGCGCCGCTTCAAGGACTACTATGCCTATTGTCAAAAGACGCTCGCATTCGGCCCCGACGAGGTCTCGCCCTGGCAGGAACGTGGTTTCACCTGGCGTGCCAGACCAGACGACGCTTTGGAGTCGATGATACGCCAGTGGAACGCGTTCTGTTCGCGGCAGCGCTTCTTATGCTTCCGCGTTCCGCAGAGCTGGTGAGGGAAGCTACCGCCTGTCGGGCACATTTCGTTCTTGGGGAAGAGGCGGGTCTCAAACCGAGCCGCGCGCGTGAGCAAGCGGCTTGACGGCATGAAGAGGGCCTATCATCACACACGGCCCATCGAAGCCACAACGCTGCACACTGATGGAAGGGGATCAAAAATCTTCCTCTGAAGATAAAAAGCATGATAGCACATCTTTGTGCGTTTCATCAAGTTGGCTGGACCTATATATCCTCTTTAGCGCCTCGATGGCGCCTTTGTGCACATCCACGCTGTCATCTAAAAGGGCGGCGAGAAGCGGTTCCACGGCGGGCGCGCCGATTTCCACGCAATTGGTTCCATTCCTGTTTGGCGATCCGATATGCTACCTCTGTCTCGATTGTGTCGGGCTGCCAAGCCAGTTTGTCTAGCGCTCTGGCGGCGGCCATACGTATCTCCCAGTTTTCATCTGTTAGAACTGCGATGAGCGGCTTCACGGCAGGTGTGCCGATCTCCACACACTTGTCCCACTTTCTTAATACCATTTGTGAGCAAATTGTTCTCACTCCGGCCGGCATTTATATCATCTTAGCAGCGCTTTTATTCTTATGACAATATAAACCTTCTCACGTTGAGGTTCGCTGTTGGTGTATCTCATTCTACCCAAAATGAACAAATGTTCACCCTCGAACACTTGACAAGTCCCCGTTCCTGTGATATAATGGACGTGCATTTGTACGGGTGTGCACAAATGTGCAATAATACTCGCTGCGAAGCGCGACATTTGATCAGAGCGCCACTTGGCAGCGAGGGTATGAAATGAGCACGCACACCAGTGATAAACATCTTCTGTATAAGATCGCCAAAGCCTACTACCAGGACGAGCTGACGCAGCACGATATTGCGCGCCGTTTTGGGCTGTCCCGCGTCAAGGTGTCACGATTGCTCGAACAAGCGCGACAGGAAGGGATCGTTAAAATCACCGTGGTGCCCCCGCCGGGCACTTTTGCGGATTTGGAACGCCAGCTGGAGGCACGTTTTGGCCTGCTGGAGGCGGTGGTAGTCGCTCCAGCGCGTTATGACCGTGCCAATGTGGTGCGCGAGCTGGGGCAAGCAGCGGCGGATTGCCTGATGCGCTGTCTCAAGGGACGTGAAATCCTCACCATGTCATGGGGCACAACGTTGCGTGCCACGGTGGATGCTCTCCCCTCGCGCAACTGGCCGCATATGACTGTGGTGCAGATGGCCGGCGGTTTGGGACGCCCCGAAGCTGAAGTGTACGGCAGCGATCTCACACGCCGCGCCGCCCAGGCGCTGGGCGCGCGTTCGCGCATGATCCCCGCGCCAGGGATCGTCGCCAGCAAGCTGGCGCGCGACGCCCTGCTGGCTGATACGCACATCGCCGAAACCTTGGCTATGGCCGCGCGTGCGGATGTGGCGCTGGTCGGTCTGGGCGCCCTCACCCCCGACTCGGTGGTGCTGCAGGTGAGCTCGTTGCTCACCGAGGAACAGATCAACGAACTCAAAGCGCTGGGCATGGTGGGGGACATCGCCTTGCGCTGTTATGATGCCTATGGACGCCCCATCCGCCATGAGGTGAACGAACGCATCATTGCCCTCGAACTGGAACAGATCAAGCGCATCCCGCGCGTCATCGGTGTGGCCGGCGGCACCGGCAAGTACGAGAGCATCCGCGCCGCTCTGCGCGGTGGCCTCATCAATGTACTGGTGACCGATGACCGTACGGCTGCCCGTTTGTTGAGTGAACCGAACTCACATCGCACTGAAAGGTGAAAATCCGTTGGAACTCCTCGCACACTTGCAACGACTTGAGGCCGAAGGCAACCCCATCCAGGTGGGGTTGGTGGGCTGCGGCCAGATGGGCTCTGGTATGGTACATGTGGTGCACAAAATGGCCGGTATGGACATCGTGGCGGTCGCCGACGTCGACATCAGCCGTCCTATCGCCGCGTTCAGGGAGATCGGCATACCCGATTCGGGCCTCTGCATCACCAACCACCCTGGCACCGCGGAGGATGCCTTGCGCGATGGCAAGCGCGTCGTCACCGAGGATGCCCTGGTGCTCACACAACTGGAAAGCCTTGACGCTCTGGTGGAAGCCACCGGCATCACTGAAGTAGGTGCCCAAGTGGCATGGAACAGCATCCTCAACCGTAAACATGTGATCATGTTGAACGTCGAAACCGACGTCACGGTGGGGGTCATCCTGCATCGTATGGCCCAGAAGATCGGATGCGTGTACACCGCAGCGATGGGCGACGAGCCCGGGGTGTGTAAGACGCTGTATGACTTTGCCACCTCCCTGGGATTCGAGGTTGTGTGTCTGGGCAAGGGCAAGAACAACCCGATCGACTATGATGCCACGCCGGAAAGCTGCCGCGAGGAGGCACAGCGCAAGAACATGAACCCCAAGATGCTGGCCGCCTTTCAGGATGGCACCAAGACGATGGTCGAATTGGCCGCTATGGCCAACGCAACCGGGCTGGTGATCGATGTGCCGGGTTGCCATGGCGCCCGGGTAGATCTGTCCGACCTCAACAAGGTGCTCATCCCCAAGGAGGACGGCGGCATCCTCAACCATCGCGGATGCGTTGAGTATTCGATCGGCAAGGTGGCACCAGGTGTCTTCGCCGTTGTGACCAGCGATGACCCGCGCATCCGCGCCGATATGCGTTTTTATGCAATGGGCGATGGTCCATATTATACCCTCTACCGTCCTTATCACCTGTGCGCGATTGAAACCCCTCTCTCCGTCGCCGAAGCGGTGATCTACGGAGAAGCCACCCTGTACTCCGACCGCTTGGTCGCCGAAGTGGTACCCATCGCGAAGCGTGCCCTCAAAGCGGGCGAGACGGTGGGCGACCTGGGCAGCCCGGATATCTACAACTTGGTCTATCCTTATGCTGAGGCGCGTGCCCGCCGGGCGATCCCAATGGGACTGGCCGTGGGTGGCAAGGTGCTCAAGGACATCGCCAAGGGCGAAATGCTGACCGAGGAGAATGTCGCTCCTGACACCACCAAGTTGGTCTATCAGTTACGTCAGTTGCAGGACGCGATGCTGGCGACAGAACGGACACGGGAGAATCAATACCAGGCAGTCGCGCGGGAATGTGTGTATGGCTGAGAGGATGAAAGCGGTGGTCGTGCGCGCGCCGATGGATTTCGGCGTGGAAGAGGTGCCCATTCCAGAGGTGCCGCGAGACGGGTTTCTGCTCAGGGTGTATGCCTGCGGTCTGTGCGGCTCAGACCTCAGGACGCTGCGCAGTGGACATATCCGCGTGACCCTGCCCTGGATCATCGGCCACGAAGTCTCCGGTTGGGTGGAAGAGGTCGGCGCGAACTACACCGGACCGTGGCGCAAAGGGGATCTGCTGGCGGTGTCGCCGTTCGTCTATTGTGGCAGGTGCGACTTC
>JANXAX010000219.1 GCA_025062175.1 Anaerolineae bacterium
CATCCCTGGGTCGATGGCGTGCGGATGATCCTGAGCAAGCTGCACGCGCTTTTGCAAAGCGAAAACGTGACACCTGTGTCCGCGGTGGGGCAGATGTTTGATCCCCAATGGCACGAAGCGATGATGCAGGAGGAGACCACCGAGCATCCAGATGGCACCATCATTGAGGAACTGCGTAAAGGGTACCGTCTCGGCGACCGCGTCTTGCGCCCCGCGTTGGTCAAGGTAGCGCACAATTCTGCAATGCAGCCGTCGGGTAGCTCGAATGGTCAAAGTGCAAACCGCCAGGAGGAGAGTGTGCCGCCCTCTTAAAGGTCGGCAGCCTTGTCAGGAGGAGCAAATCTCATGGGAAAAATTATCGGAATTGACCTTGGCACCACCAACTCCGTGGTAGCCGTGATGGAGGGCGGAGAACCGGTCGTCATTCCCACCGCCGAGGGGGGACGTCTGTGCCCTTCTGTCGTGGCGGTCAATCCCAAGACCGGTGAGAGGATGGTCGGTCAGATCGCGCGCCGCCAGGCGATCATCAATCCGGAGAACACCATCTTTTCTATCAAACGTTTTATGGGGCGCAAATATCGCGACCCAGAGGTACAGCGTGCCATCCAGCATGTGCCTTACCGGGTGCTTGAGGCGCCCAATGGGGATGTCCTAGTGGAGATGGGTGGCAAGACCTACTCCCCCCAGGAGATCAGTGCGATGATCCTTCAGAAGCTGAAGGCCGATGCCGAGGCCTATCTGGGCGAGCCAGTGACGCAGGCCGTCATCACTGTGCCAGCTTACTTCAACGACAGTCAGCGCCAGGCGACCAAAGACGCCGGTCGTATTGCCGGCTTGGAGGTGTTGCGCATCATCAACGAGCCCACCGCGGCCAGCCTGGCGTACGGGCTGGACAAGCGCAAGGATGAGATCATCGCCGTCTATGACCTGGGGGGAGGCACGTTTGATATCTCCATTTTAGATGTCGGCGAAGGCGTCTTCGAAGTCAAAGCGACCAACGGCGATACTTTCCTGGGGGGCGATGACTTCGACCAACGTCTTGTCGACTACGTGGCGGGTGAGTTCTACAAAGAGCATGGCATCGACTTGCGTCAGGACCGCCAGGCACTGCAGCGTCTGCGCGAAGCTTGCGAGCGCGCCAAGATCGAACTTTCGTCTACGTTGCAGACAGAGATCAACCTGCCCTTTATCACCGCCGACGCCACTGG
Source organism: Anaerolineae bacterium (assembly GCA_025062175.1). Classification (GTDB taxonomy): domain Bacteria; phylum Chloroflexota; class Anaerolineae; order 4572-78; family NAK82; genus NAK82. Next base: position 1,209 of record JANXAX010000219.1, read on the forward strand.
GCCTAAACATCTCATTATGACCATCACGCGTGCAAAATTGGAACAATTGACCGAAGACCTGGTAGAGCGCACCCTCGAGCCTTGTCGTCAGGCGCTGCGTGACGCCAAGCTGGAACCCCATCAGATCAGCGAAGTGATCTTGGTGGGCGGACAGACGCGCAGCCCGGCAGTGCAGGCAGCTGTGAAGCGCATCTTCGGGCGCGAGGCACATCGGGGGGTTAATCCCGACGAGGTGGTTGCGATCGGCGCGGCCATCCAGGCGGGTGTGCTCGGCGGCGAAGTGAAGGATGTCTTGCTGCTGGATGTGACGCCGCTCACCCTGGGCATCGAGACGTTAGGCGGCGTCGCCACCCCGCTGATCCCACGCAACACCACCATCCCGACGCGCAAGAGCCAGATCTTCTCCACCGCATCGGACGGTCAGACCAGCGTGGAAATCAAGGTGGTACAGGGTGAACGTCCTATGGCAGCGGACAATAAGCTGTTGGGCAAGTTCATCCTGGACGGCATCCCACCCGCGCCCCGCGGCGTGCCTCAAATCGAGGTGTGTTTTGATATCGACGCAGACGGCATTCTCCACGTCAGTGCACGGGATAAGGCAACCGGACGCGAGCAGAAAATCACCATCACGGCTTCCAGTGGGCTGAGTGAGGCGGAGATCCGGCGCATGGTGGAGGAGGCGGAACGACACCGCCAGGAAGACGCGCGCCGCCGCGAAGAAGCGGAAGCGCGCAATCGCGCCGATAGCATGATCTACACGGCTGAGAAAGCACTGCGCGAGCTCGGCGACCGTGTGCCCGGCTCCATAAGGTCAGAGGTGGAACATCACGTGTCCTTGGTGCGTGAAGCACTCAATGACAGCGATGTAACGCGCATCAAGCAGACCACCGAAGCACTGGGGAAGGTGGTGCAGAAGATCGGCAGCTATGCCTATCAGCAACCGGAAAGCGCTCCCGGCGCGAGTCATCATGACGCTCAGTCGCGTGATGAGGCGCGACAACCACCGGAGGGCGAAGTGGTAGATGGAGACTTTCAAGAGGCTTAGGGATGTGTTTGTACCGCGAACGGGCTTATGCATATGCACCGTCGCATAGGATATTCCTGAACTTTAGAGAGTGGTGTCAGGAGAGGTGAACGTTGAGCAACAAGCGAGATTACTACGAAGTCTTAGGCGTGGATCGTAATGCCAGTGCCGAGGAGATCAAAAAAGCCTATCGTCGCCTGGCGCGTCAGTACCATCCGGACGTGTGCAAGGAACCCGATGCCGAGGTGCGCTTCAAAGAGATCAACGAGGCCTATCAGGTGTTAAGCGACCCCGAGAAGCGCGCCATTTATGACCGCTTCGGCCATGGAGGTGCCCCGGGTGGCTGGGGTGGTTTCGAGGGCTTTGGCGGCTTCCGCGACCCATTCGAGATCTTCGAGGAGTTTTTTGGCAGCAGCTTTGGGATGGGATTTGGAAGCCGTGCGCGGACACGGCGTGGGCCGCAGCGCGGCGCCGACCTGCGTTATGACCTAGAGATCGAATTCACCGAGGCGGTGTTCGGCACGGAGAAAGAGATCGAGATCACCCGCCACCAGATCTGTCCGCATTGCGGTGGCTTGGGCGCCGAGCCTGGCACCTCGCCGACCCGCTGTCCAGAGTGCAACGGTCTGGGCGAAGTGCGTCATCAGATGGGGTTCTTCCTGAACATTTCCACTTGCCCACGCTGTCAAGGTGAGGGCACGGTGGTGACCACACCGTGTAGCCGCTGCCGTGGACGCCGTAGGGTGTTGGAACAGCGCCGGCTGGCAGTCAAAATCCCCGCCGGTGTCGATGACGGCACCCAGATTCGACTCGCCAAAGAGGGCGAACCAGGCCTGAACGGTGGACCGCCCGGTAACTTGTATGTCGTGCTACACGTGAAGCCCCATCGTTTCTTCCGACGCGTGGATCATGACATCTATCTGGAATTGGCCATCAACATCGCCCAGGCAGCGCTGGGTGATGAGGTGGAAGTGCCCACCGTGGACGGCACAATGCACAAATTGATCATCCCGGCTGGAACCCAGACGGGCGATACCATCCGTCTGCGTGGGTTGGGCGTTCCTTACCTGCGACGTGATGGACGGGGCGATATGATCGTCACTATTCAGGTGCTGACACCTACGAACCTCACCCCGGAGCAGCGTGCTCTGTTGATCGAGCTCGGCAAAACTTTGGACAAGGAGGTGGTGCCGCAGCGCGAACGTAGTTTCTTCGACCGGGTGCGCGAAGCCTTGGGTGTGTGAATAAACGGGATTTCATGGGCGATCACTCTTTGATCGAAGTGACGTTATACGATCTGGACGCGGAGGCGCTCCAGGCAGTCACGCAGGTGTTCGACCGCTACGGTTGGGGTGGTGCCGTCGTCGAACAGCTCATCAATGAGCGCGGCGAGGTGCGCACGTGTGTTAAGACCTATGTGGGCGCTGAAGAACTCGAGCGTCTGCGCCAGATCGAGATCGCGCTGGAACTGCTTAATCGCGTACGGGTGATGCAGCGACAAACTGCCATCACACCGCCCAGACTGCGTACCCTGACCGAAACGGACTGGGCCGAGGCGTGGAAGGCGGATTATCACCCCTTTCGTGTGGGTCGCTGTTTGGTCATCAAACCCAGCTGGGAGGTCTATCATCCTCTTCCGCACGAGCAAGTTATCGAAATTGACCCCGGGATGGCCTTCGGCAGCGGGTTACACGCGACAACGCGCTTGTGCCTGACTTTGCTCGAAGAGCATCTGCATCTGGGTGACATAGTGCTCGATTTGGGCAGCGGCTCCGGCATCTTGGCTATCGCAGCGGCACGATTAGGTGCCGCACAGGTCCTGGCCCTTGACATCGACCCGGAAGCTGTGCGCGTCGCCCGTGATAACGTGCGATGCAATGGTCTAGAGTCTATCATCACGGTACAGCACGGTACCCTTGCTCATGACGGGACATTGCAGCTCGAATCCCCATCTCGGGTGTCCTCGATGTGTGTATGCGCGCCGGGATGTTGGAACATTATTTTGGCTAATCTGCTGGCCGAGACCATCCTCGAACTAGCACCCGCTCTGGCGCGCAACTTGCTGCCGGGCGGGACGCTGATCGCCAGCGGGATCATCCTTGAGCAAAGCGCGCAGGTGTCCGAAGCGCTCTCCGCCCAAGGACTGGAAATCGTCGCCCAGCGTTCAGAAGAGAACTGGGTCGCCCTGTGTGCGCGACAACTGAGCAGAACGCTCGTTGCTGACCGTTTATGACCCAACATCGTTTCTTCATACCCCCTGAATGGATTCGTGAGAAACATGTGACGCTATCCGGCGAGATGGCGCATCAAATATGTAATGTGCTCCGTCTCCGACTCGGTGATCGTATCATTGTATTGGACGATACGGGATGGGAGTACGAGGTGGAGCTGCAGCGCGTGTCTCAATGCCATGTGATCGGCCAAGTGGTTGAGAAGCGGCCTGCGACGGGCGAGCCGCGCACTCGGATCGTTCTCTACCAGGCAGCACTGCGAGCGCGTCGGTTCGAATTTGTGCTCCAAAAAGGCACTGAGCTTGGCATTGCTGAATTCGTGCCGGTCGTCTGTGAACGCTCCCTTGTGGCAGAAGTCTCTGACCTGGATGCCAAGCGCGAACGCTGGCAGCACATCATCCGCGAGGCAGCGGAACAAAGCCGCCGCGGACGGCTACCTGTGTTGCGCACC
>JANXAX010000021.1 GCA_025062175.1 Anaerolineae bacterium
CTCGGGCTGGGAATTGCCGCGTGGACAGCCGTTTTTGTCAGCAGCCTGACAGATGCTCAGGACAACGCACGTGCCATAGCCGCCGTGCTACGCGAGAGTTGCGATCCCGGGCGGCTGCGCTCGCCCAGTTTGCGCGCCCAGATGGACAAAGCGCTCGAATATCGCGAGCTCTTGGTGCAAGCCGTGTTCAACGCGCGGGCGGGCATCCTGCGTGACCGTCTGGCGCGCGCCATCGAACCGGTGGATGAGTGGATCGAGGCGATCTACCAACTCACCTCCAAGCTCGACGCCTACGAGCAGGACCGCATCATCCAGCGCGATATGGAAAGCGTTCCAGAAACCCTTAAAGAGCTCCAAAACAGACTGACACGGGAAAACAACCCCATCGTACGCGCCACTATGGAGAAGACCATCGCCGACAAGCAGAGGCAGTGGGAACAGCTGGTCCGCTTGCGCGAAACGATGGAGAAAGCACGATTGCATATGGAAAGCACGCTCGCTATGCTTGGCACCATCTACGCGCAATTGCAAGCGCTCGACCTGCAGGCCACCGAACGGGGTCGGGATGAGGAGCTGCGTGCGGAGATCAGCGAACAGGTACACCAGTTGCAGGAACTCAGCCTGGCAATGGACGAAGTATACCGCACACGCACAGTTGTCCGATGATGATCTCGGGGAGTCACCAGGAAGATGGTTCGCAAAGGCGACCGAGATAGGTCAGACCCTCAGAGACCAGTCAGGTGCAGACCGGACCGGCGCGCGTGCGCGGGTGGCTAGGATTTTTTACCGCAGAGCACACCGAACTTGCCCTATGAGCGCCCTAAAGACGTGGAGCCATTTTCTTGCCCACCAAGTGAACCGCGAAGGTGCGTTGGACACCGTCCTCGAACATCACAGTCACCAGGCGACCGGTCGCGTCCTCGCGAACGCTCACTACATAGCCGTCTCCGAAGTCGGCGTGCCGCACGGCCATGCCTGTGGTGTACGTATATTCGATGTTGTCGGCTGGTTGGGTTTCGGATGCCACTGTGCCCGCGATAAATTGCCGGTCATGCCACAAGTCTGCATACACCCGCAAGTCTTGGGGACGACGCACGCGACGGCTGATCTCTTCGAGGCGGCTGCGCGCCTCACTGACGCGCTCGATCAAAGCGGCCTTGCGTTGCCGGGCATTCTGGCTTTGCACGATGCGCCGTGTAATGTCGCTGAGCGCCGCGCGCAGTTCTTGAAACACAGACGCGGGCTCGTTGCCCAGCACATCAATCTGGACCAAACGAATGCCGTGCTCACGGCATAGCTGCGTACGCACCTGGTCGCGTTGTTGCTGCTGATGTTCTTCCTCCAAGCTCAGGCGGCGCGGGCGCCCGCCTATTTGCAGACCCTGAAAGCGAATGGCCAGACCAATTTCCGGATAGAGCATATCTAGCTTGAGGCGGCGGTTGGTTTCCGGGTTGACCAGCCAGCCGGGCACTACATCGTACTGGACAGCAAAGCCCTCTAGCACCCGGGCAAGGATCTCACGCCAGGCACTCAAACTATTCCACATGCAAAACGCCTTCCTTAACTTGACTTAAAGGATGTCCCTTTCATTATAGGTCAAACGGTCGTATTAAACAACCCTTGCAGTGGCAACCCTTTGACAAAACATGGGGTCACCAGTATGATGGCCTGCGATGACTGCATACTATTCCAATGCCCATTCGGCAAATGGGCGATGGGAGAGCCTTGCCGGCCGTGATCTTGTCCTTGCCATCAGTCTCAGTCTATGTCTTTTCTCCCTTTATCTGCTTTCCTATCGCGGCGGCTTCCACTCGGTAGACGAGGTCTCGATGTTCGCCGTGACGGAGAGCCTGGTCAAGTTTGGTGTACCCCACACTGACCAGATCGCGTGGACACAATGGACGACAACACAACGTGAGGCGCAGGGATTCTTCGGGGTCGGCGGACACGTGTATTCGAAAAAGGGCCCCCTGTTCTCCTTGGCGATGGCACCTCTGTACAGCTTGGGTTTGCTCGTCCCCGGCATCGGGATGCTCCAAACAGCCTCTTTGACTAATGCCCTGGTGACCGCCGCCACAGCTGGTCTGGTATATGGGACAGTTCGGGTGCTGGGGTTTGACCGCTTGGTAGCCCTCGTCACCGCTGGCCTCTACGGCAGCACCACCATCGCTTGGGTATACAGTAAATATCTATTCAGCGAGCCCCTAAGCGGGCTACTGTTGCTTGGCGCCACCTTTTCGGTGCTGTGGGTGCGCGGCGGTGTGAAACGGTGGTCGGCTGGGCTGGCCGGCTTCCTGGCCGGGCTGGCGGTGACCACACGGGCCAATAATCTGTTCGTGGTACCGGTTTGGGTATTGTACCTGATCGGAGCAGGTGCACGACACGATCCAGCCACCGCGCAATGGCCCAGACCCAGTACGACGCAATGGCACTACCGTCTGATCCCTTTGTTGTGTTTCCTGGGAGGCACATTGCCACCGCTGCTGTCCTGGCTGCTCTACAACGCGCTGCGCAGTGGCAACCCGCTGCAGACTGGCTACGACCTGACTATCTTTTCTCCGGAGATCTGGACAGGTCTCTATAAGTTGTTGTTCAGCCCGTTGCGCGGATTGTTCGTCTACTCGCCGGTGCTGCTGCTCAGCGTGCTCGGCATGATCGGGTTATGGCGACGGCATCGGGACGCGGTGTTATTAATCGCGGGCATCAGTAGTGTCACCCTGCTGCTCTTCGCCACCTGGAGCTCTGGAGAAGGCCTGAGCTGGGGGTCGCGTTTCCTCGTGCCGCTGGTGCCTCTGTGGGGCGTTTGCTTGGCGCCGCTGGTCGAACGCGCTTATCGACGTGACCGGATTATGACGGTGCTTCTGACCATATTCGGATGCGTTTCACTGGGAGTGCAGCTGCTGGGCGTGGCGATTAATCCGTGGGTGTACCTGAGCGAGCTGCAGGCCAAGTTCGGCGGCGAATTCTTTCTGGAACGCACCGCCGCCCTGGTGGATTTCCGTTACGCGCAGCCACTGGGACAACTGCGCATGTGGTCACTGGAGAACTCGGACGTAGCTTGGTGGCAGCCCTGGGGATTGGACTGGCCTGCGCTGGGACTGGGTCTTCTGCTGCTGGTCATTACCTTGGCACACATGCTGAACGCCTGGCTTGGGCGTTGGTGGCGTGGCAGCTTCATCATAGCTGGGCTCGCGAGCCTGGTCATCCCACTGGCACTGCTGGGACGCTATTACACGACCGACCAACAATTTGGCAAAACACAAATGCCTGGGTATCTCGTGGCGCTGGAACGTGCCGCGGCACAGGCTGGTCCTCGCGAATCCATCATCACGGTGGCACCTTATCACTATCACCTGCCGATGAACCGCTTCAAAGCGCACATCCCGCTGATCGGCTTCGCCCGGCAGACCACACCGCTGGCCGAAACCGCTATGCCTCTGTTGGAGCGCGCTATGGCAGGACAAAACGTGTGGCTGGTCACGGTAGGCTGTCCACCCGCGGCCGCGGACAACCCCGTGGAGTGGTGGTTGGCCCACAATGCGTTCAAGGCAAGCGATGAATGGATCGAGGACGCACGCCTGGTGCGCTACGTCACGGCCAATCCACCCCTGATCATCACCGTGCGAGTCACGCTGGGAGACACATTCCGGCTGGAGAGGGTACGCGTCCCGGGCTCGGTTATGGCGGGCGGCGTGCTGCCGGTCGAAATGTGTTGGCGCGCGGTCGCAGCTCCAGATGCCGATCACAACATCTTCGTCCAATTACTTGGCCAAGACGGGCTGCCCATCGCCCAGCACGATGGGCCACCCGTGGGCGGATACACCCCTACCTATACGTGGGAGATAGGCGAAGAAGTGTGCGACCGCCGGGCATTGATCCTGCCGCCTACCGTGGCAACAGGCAGCTATCACTTCATTGTAGGCATGGTCGATCCGGCCAGCGGGCAGCGATTGAAGCGTGCCGATTCGGGTGAAGACGTGATTGTGCTGGGAAACGTCACGGTTGAGGCAATTTCTCGATGAAGTGTGCCGTGAAGTGGGCATCCTGGTCGCAGCGCCATGCCATAACGATTGCGACCTCGATTGTCGTCCTGTTGGCATTTGCCCTGCGGGTTTACCGACTCGATGCCCAGAGCTACTGGATCGACGAAGGGTGGACGCTCCACTACGCCGCCCTCACGCCGGCAGAATTGTGGCACACGCTGCAGACTACCCGCGTGGTGCCACCGTTGTATCACTTTCTGACCTTATATTGGAGCGCGCTGCTAGGCTATGGGGAATATGCCATGCGTTTCCTCTCCGTCCTCTGCGGCACGCTGAGCGTGCCGTTGGCGATGCGCCTCGGAGGAGCGTTCGGCGACGCACGCTTGGGCTTTCTCACAGCGTTGTTGATCGCGGTGTCGCCTTATCAGATCTGGCACTCTCAGGACGCCCGCAACTATACGATGCTCACCGCGGCTGCGCTGATGAGCATGTGGAGCTTCGTGACCCTATGGCAGGGTCAGCGGGGATGGCAATGGCAGCTGCTCTATATCCTAGGTACCGAATGGGCTCTGCTCACCCACTACCATGCCCTGATTCTGATCGGTGTGCAGGCCCTTTTCTTACTGGTGACCTGGTTCCTGCACCCCAAGGGCACATTTGGCCATCGACAGCTTTATCTGCGATGGAGCGCTCTGGTGCTCATCACATTTGGTCTGTTTGGTCTGTGGCTCTACTTCGGCCTGGGTGCCTTGAAGGACTATTACAACTGGATCCCGCAGCCGAAGTTATGGGAAACTTATGTGCGCAGCGCACTCGCCTACAGCGTGGGCGAGCTGGTGCCGATGCCCCTGTCCGTCTGGCTGAGCTCGGTATTCGTCGGACTGTTTCTTGGCGGTTGTGTCTATGCCGCTCGACGCAGTTGGCAGAACTGGCACGGCCGCCATATGCTAGCGCTGATTGCCATCTATACGTTGACGCCCAACCTGGCCGCTTGGCTGTACGGTGCAGTGCGCACGCCAGTGTACCTGGAACGCTATTTGATCCCGGTGCAAGGCAGCTATCTGCTAGCCGTAGCGATGGGTGTGCTGGCGATCAGCGAGGGTGCGCACACCCTTCTCGAGCGCGCCCGGTTGAGAGGACACCGTCATCTCGCCACTGGGTTGGGGGCTTTGTCGCTGTCAAGCCTGCTCGGAATCAGCGGCTGGGTGCTGTACCATCACTATTTTGACCCGACATATGCCAAGCCGGATTGGCGCACCATCGCGCATACGATCGAGGATTACACATTACCTGGAGATGCTATCCTCATCACAGGCGCCGGCAGCGAAATGGTGTTCGACTATTATTACAAGGGTGACTTGCCAGTTTACGCAGAGTTCAACCATCCATCTTTGTCAGCGGATGACGCGCTTCAGCGGTTAGTTGAGATCGTCGCTCAGCATCGCCGTATCTGGTACATGCCTTACGGTCTTCCCGTCGACCACGTGCTGGAAGAGTGGCTGATGTCGCATGCGTATCCCGCCTGGCAGAGCTGGCTGGGGCGCCAACGTATGGCGCTCTATGTCACCAAGACCGCATTCGGAATGGTGGAACGCCCTGTCGACATCGCTTTTGAGGAGTCACCGGATAAGCGCCTGGAGCTGTTACGCGTCGCTACACCAGCGCGACCGGTAGCCGCTGGTGATGTGGCACCTTTTGTGCTGACCTGGCAAACCACCGCTCAACTTGCGTATGATTATCAGGTGTCGATGCGGTTGATCAACGCGCGTGGAGAACGCTATGCCCAGGCAGACTGGCCACCCTTAGCAGCAGAAGGCAGGACGTCCACCTGGCGACCCGGCCAAGCGGTCGTCGACCGGCGTGCACTGTGGCTGCCGGCAGACACCCCGCCGGGACGCTACCAAGTCCAATTGGTGGTGTACGAACCGGGGAGCGGCCGGCAGTTGGGCTTGGCGCAGTCTGTCACTGCACTTGATGTGGCACCGGCACACATTATAGTGCCAGTGCGTTCCCTCCAACTGCCCAATTCTGTTCGCCAGAAGATGGGCGAGCTGATCTTGGTAGGCTATGCGCTGCCAGGCCAGTTGCAGCCAGGTGAGGATATTTGGATGCATCTGTACTGGCAGCTCGCTCCTGATACCCAGGTGACCCGCTTGACGGAAGCAATCGTTCGACTGACTCTCGAAAGTGACGAAGCCTCCGAGCAAAAGGAAATGATCCTGCCGCTCGCCGACCTGGTGGGCGACCCGATAGGATGGCGACCTGGACAGGTACGCCGTGCACTGTATCGCCTGCCCACCAATCCGCGTCTCTCTGTCCCACAGGTCACCCTACATCTCGATTTGCTATGGCACGGTGAACGTCTCGGAGATCGCGTCTCCTTGCCACCCATCGCTTTGCAGCAGCGTCCACGACGTTTCGACCCACCGCGCATCGTCGAGACTGCCCAGGTCGCGCTGGGCGAACCACCTATTCTCGAGCTGGTGGGCTATGAGGTGGCAAAAAGAGAAACGCGCCCTGGTGATACTCTGGAGGTGACATTGCACTGGCATGCCTTGGCCGAGGTGGATGAGGACTACACGGTCTTCGTCCAGCTGCTGGATCCCGACTGGCGTGTGGTCGCGCAGCAGGACCGGCAGCCACTCGCAGGGCTTGCACCGACCAGCACCTGGCTGCACGGTGAGTTCTTGAGCGACCCCTATCACCTGTACTTACCTGCTGATTTGCCTCCCGGCCAGTATCGCCTCATCACAGGCATGTATCAAGCCTCCGACGGCCAGCGCTTGCCAGTCTCCACTGGTGGTGATTTCATCGACTTGGGTATGGTGCGCGTATGGTAAACTCCTCGTGCAGAGCCCAGATGCCCCAGGAGACAGCGCCCATGCAACACGGCGATAATCACGCAGAACCCTGGTCGTGGTATGATGGCATCAATGTGTTCCTACTGGCCATCTTGGTGCTGTTGTTCTTCTGGCGCATTCTGACTCCGAACCCGGTCGACCGCGCCAGCTTCCCTCCGGGGGACTTCGCCAAGCAGTTCTGGGCGTTTGCCACCTTCGAGGCGCGCGAGCTGGCCGCCGGACGGTTGCCCCTGTGGAATCCCTACACTTATGCGGGTGCTCCTTTCTGGGCCGATGTGCAAAGCGCGGTGCTTTATCCGTTGAGCTTGCTCACCCTGGTGCTGGCGGGGATGCCCCACTTCCCCCTCTTCGCGCTCGAAGTGGAAGCGGTGGTCCATTTCTGGTTGGCAGGACTCTTCACCTACATGCTGCTGCGTCGACTGACCGGTCGGCGCGATGCCGCTCTGCTGAGCGCACTTGTCTTCACCTTCGGCGGCTACCTGACCGGTTACCCCAGCCAACAGCTGGCCATCTTGGAGACCGATGTCTGGCTACCCCTTATCCTATATCTCTGTGATGTAGCCCTGGTCGACCGTGACAGCGCTCCCCCCGCGTTGCGCGAGGTAACACGCTTATCACCTCTTCTGCTAGCAGGAGTCGCTTGGGGAATTGCCGTGTTGGCCGGCCATCCTCAGAGTGCGATGCTGGTCGGTTATACATTCACGTTCTACCTGGCCTTTATTGTGTTGGCTTACGCGCGCCACAGGGGCGGCAGTCGTCCTCTCCGGCGTGGGTGGGTGCGCGTTGCTGCGGCTTGGGTGTTTGTCATGCTAGCCGGGCTGGGGCTGGCAGCGGTGGCGTGGCTGCCGGCGTGGGAATATATGCGCCTTTCGGTGCGCTCGGCCGGGGTCTATGACAAGATGTCCGGTGGCTTCCCCCTCTACGACGTGCTCCAGCTGCTACTTCCCGGCTCTGTCAGCTACTATTCACCGCTCTACGTAGGCATCCTGCCGCTTCTGTTCGCCCTATGGGGCACGCTGAACGCGCATATCCATCGACGCGAGACCGTGTTCTGGGGAGGGCTGGCCCTCGGGGCACTATTACTCTCCTTCGGTGGTGAGACATTCCTATATACACCGTTTTACCTGTTCATGCCAGGATTTGGGATCTTCCGCGGTCAGGAGCGACTCGCGTTTCTCTTCAGCTGGGCACTCGCCGTGCTAGCCGGTTACGGATTTGCGCAATATGCGCACTGGGACACGCGCGAGGGAGCACGCCGTGCCCAGTTTGCGACAATGGTGCGCTGGCTGCTTGTGAGCGGCATAGTGCTGGTGCTCCTGTTCTTTATCGGACATAATGCCACCGGCTGGCAGGATACACATCCGTTTCGAGGCCTGTTAGCCAAGAGCGTCTGGTTGGTCATCTTGCTTGGTCTGGGATGGGGATTGCTACACGTGTACGATGCATTGCGGCCCTCCCGTGCCGTGTGGGGTGGGATCGGCCTGGGAGCACTAATTGTGCTGGACCTCTTCACCGCCAATTGGCAGATCAACGTGCACCCCTCCCCACCCGAGACACAAACGGCCATGCCATCCGTCGTAGAAGCTATACTTGCTGACGCGCAGCCTGGCAAAGCGTTCCGCGTGTACAACGAGTACCGCCTCTATGAGAACTACGGGGTGCCCTTCGAGATCGAAGACACCTGGGGCGCCAGCCCATTGCGCCTGACGCGCTACGATGCCCTGTACCGCACCTTGCGTATGGAACGCATCTGGCAGCTGCTCAACGTGCACTATGTGATCACCTGGCGCCAGGAGCTATATGCCCCATCGCAGATCATCTACCAAGAGGCGGCCGACAAGGACACCACGTATGTGCACCGGCTGGAATCTCCCACGCCGCGCGCTTGGCTGGTGTACCGAGTGGAAGAAGTCGCTGACGAAGAGATGCTCGCCCGCCTGGACGACCAGGCATTCGATCCGATGCAGGTGGCGCTGTTGCCACCTGGCCGTGCGCCCGCGCTGCATCCGCCTGCGGATGGACAAAGCGGTGAAGTCACCGTACACGCCCGCACTCCGGGAAGCATAACGCTGGACGTGATAACCCCTGTCAATGGGTTGCTAGTGGTGAGCGAAATCGACTATCCCGGCTGGCACGCCTATCTGGATGGACAGCCCGTGGACATCCTGCCAGTGAACTATATCTTGCGGGGGGTTGTAGTGTCGGCCGGTCGGCATCGGGTGGAGATGGTGTTCCGCCCGCTCAGCTTGGTAGTGGGAGCTGTCATCAGCGTGCTAATCGTATTGGCACTGCTGGGGATAGGACTGTCTTCCCGGCTGCGGAGGCGCTAGATGTTGCCTGCCGCCTCACATAATGTAATGACGCTCTCCCGAGATTCTGGCCCCGCGTACGCATGGCGTTGGATGGCCGCGTGTGGAGTGCTGTGCATCGCCTGGCTAGTGCGTTTCTATGGTCTGGCCGACCATCCACCAGGCATCTGGTTTGATCCGGCTTACGATGGTTTGGACGCTCTGCGCCTGATGCAGCGCGACGGTCACACGTTCTTCTTCCCTACGAACGGGGGACGTGAATCCCTTTTCATTTATCTGCTCATCCCTTCCATTTCGATCTTCGGTGCGACGCCCTTCGCCTTGCGACTGGTGACAGCCTTGATGGGGGTGCTGCATGTGGCGCTGCTCTTCGGCATGCTGTACGACCTGCCGTCGGTGCTGCCGGAGACGACACCACTTGTCTGGCATATGCGTCGATTGCGTCTCTGGCTGGCAGTGAACGGCAGCCTGGCTCTGGCCGTCTCCTACTGGCATTTGAACGTCAGTCAGCGCGCCCAACGCCCCATTATGGTGCCGTTGCTGTCCGTGGCAGTGTATTGGTTCTTCCTTAAGGGATGGTATACCGGAAGGCATAGATGGTTCATCTTTTCGGGTGTGGCGTTGGGCCTGGGAGCTTATACATATGGCGCGGCACGCCTGCTGCCTGTCATTCTCGCCCTGGCTGTCCTGCCAGACCTGGTGCGCGCGGTTCTGCGAGGCCGCTCGGGTGGTCAGATGCCGTGCTTGCATTTGCAATGCCTCGGTCTGGGTGCGCTGGTGCTCAGCGCCATGCTGGTCGCGTCGCCGATGATAGGGTATTTTGTTGCCCATCCCGGCCAATTCAGCGCGCGCGCTGGCAGTGTCACGCTCTGGCACTATGTCCACGAGCCTCTCCAGATAGCGGTCGAGATCCTACAAAATGGGTTACGAGTGCTCGGATACTTTTGTTGCCTGGGTGGTACCTCGGTGTCGAATGGTCTGTCCGACTACCCAGGCATCACACCCTTACTGACACCTTTTCTCGCGATAGGTTTTCTCAGTGCCACATGGTATCGCTATGATCTGTTTCATCGTTTGATTGGGCTGTGGTGGTTGATCGGATTACTTCCTTCTGTTGTGACAATTGAAGCACCCCACCCGCTGCGGATGCTCGTGGCCATCACTCCGACAGCGGTTATGATCGCACTGGCACCGATATATCTCATCGGATGGTTGAAGCGTTTGCAACCCGCTTCGAAATGGGTACACTGGCTACCCAGTTTGGTCGCGCTTCTGGAGTTAGCTTCCCTGCCCGTCACATGGCATGCCCATTTCGTGCGATGGGCCAGCGCGCTGGACACACGCCGTGCCAATGACATCGCCGCGTTGAGCATCCGCGATGCTGTGCTGCGTTACACTGCTGCTGGTGCTGCGGTCTACCTGCCCATGTCGCGCCTCAAAGATGCACCGCTGCTCTACTATCTGAGTGGCCTCTACGAGCGCGAAGCTGCCCTGCAACCTTCCCCTGCCGAAGATGCGATCGTGGTCATCGCGCCAGACAGAAGGCCAACCGATACGACCTGGGCACGTATAGCAGGCAGACGGATCACCATCCTGCCGCCGCTGAACGAGGCTGGACTGGAGCTTATCAGCGCCGTCTTGGAGAGTGCATCAGCTACTCCATTGCATACCCCCGATGGCGATATAGCCGCCTGGGTCGCCTCTCTGGAGGTCGATCTGACCCGGTTTGTACAGCTGCCGATGCGCCAGACAGCCGTCTCTTTTGGGCCCATGCGTTTGACAGGCATCACCTATCCAGTTACGATTGATTTATCCGGCGCCGTGCAGGGCTTGCCGGTTATCTGTTATTGGCAAGCGAACGCGCCAATGCGCGATGAGTATGAAGTGTTGGTTCACCTGGTGGACGACAATCGTCGTGCTTGGGGTAGTGGGGACGCTCGCCCCACCGGTTGGGTGTATCCGACCACTTTCTGGCGCCCGAGCTTGGACATCATCGCAGCGCAGCACCTCGTGACATTGCAGACGGAGACGCTGCCGCCGCCAGGACGTTATTGGTTGGCCATCGCCGTGTATGATCCGGTCGTCGGGAGACGCTTGCCGCTACGCGATACAATGGGTGGTGCGTCGGATACTTATCTGGTCGGCCCGCTCAAAGTGCCCCTGGCGCCCCCTAATGAAACGCTATGGCAACAAGCTTTCAAACCAAATGTGCGTTTTGGAAATGTAGCCCAATTAGTCGGTTTCGCGACAGATACATGGAGCGGGCATAGTGGTGAAGAGTTGCAGTTCGTCCTAATCTGGCGGGCGCTCCGCACCCCGACAATCGATTTGTGCACTTGCTGGATGTACATGGCAAATTCGTTGCAGGTAGCGACTCACAGCCGGTCGCCAATACCTATCCCACCACCATCTGGTCGCCCGGCGAGTTGATCACTGATATACGTTCCCTTCGTCTCGTAGATCACACAGGACACCCGCTGCCGGCAGGCGATTATCACATGGCCATTGGTCTGTACGATCTGGGCACAAACCAGCGTCTGCCAGTATATCGATCCGATACGATGAGCCCAGAGACAGACGCGTGGGTGCTCCCCATCCCGATCCATGTCGTGTCTTAAACGCTGCTTCTCGGAAGCGCTTAGGATGAACGATGGACACGCTGGAATGGACACTGTAACCGGGATTCCACTATGTAAACAACCCACAATCCGTCATCTGACGTTCGCGCTTATGGTAGCTATCGTGCTGGTCGCTTTTGGGCTGCGGGCCTACCGCCTGGACTATCAGGAGCTGCGTGGCGACGAGGCAGCCACATGGGCCTACAGCATTCGGTCGTTCGATGAAATGTTCCACTTCTACAAAACCCATGCTCATCCACCGCTGTATTATCCGCTGATGCATTTATGGTTTCCACTTGCCGGCACCAGTGAGTACGCATTGCGCTTTCTGCCGCTGGTCAACGGGACATTCTTGGTGGCCCTTCTGATGGCGCTGGGGGCGCGTTGGTTCGGCTGGTGTGCGGCGGTGATATTGGGGCTCTTGACAACCGTCATCCCCTACCAAATTTACTTTGCTCAAGATGCGCGCTCGTACACTCTGGCGACCTGGCTGGGAGCAGCGTCCACCTTGATCTTATGGCAAGCACTGAAGCAGGGTCGCTGGTGCGATTGGGCGCTCTACGGCGCGCTCAACCTGACGCTCGCCTACACGCATTATTATTTCTTCCTGATCGTGGTCTTCCAGGCCGTGTTCGTGCTGTGGCACACCTGGCAAAGAAGACAGATGCCGTGGCGTTATCTGGCCGTCGGCGCCGCGGCAGGGCTCGCGTATCTGCCATGGCTGATCTACGTCTGGGAATTTCTGATGGAGTATAGTGGCAACATCGACTCGCCCGATTTCATCTCCGCAATGATACGTCCGCTGCTAGCTTTCGGCGGAGGGCAGTTCCTGATCCCGCCTCTGACCTGGGTGAACGCAGGTGCAACTACACTGTTACTAATATGGGGGGGAGTGGCAGCATGGCACAGCAACCGCCAGGCCGCATTGCTGACACTCCTTTATCTGTTCGGGCCATTGTTGACCGTCTTCTTCGCTTCACGCTCCAAAGAAATTTTCAGCGAGCGGTATCTGGTGTTGGCAAGTCCTGGCTTTCTGTTGTTGCTCGCCGTGGGCATAGAACATGCATTTCGCCACCGCGATGCCCGTCTGCGCGTACCAGTGGCATTATTGACTGTAGTTTTCCTAGGCTGCACAGCCTACGCGGCGTACAATTATTACCATAATCCCGCCTTCGCCAAAAGCCCGCCGTGGCGCAATGTTATGAATTACATCCGGCGCAAATCCCAGCCGGGTGATGCACTAATTTACACTGCCGCATTGCCCGAGATCATCTACTACAATGAGCGTGCCGCGCGATTGCCTGCCTACTTGATTCCTTATGATATAAACACCACTGAACGAGGTGCCCGCGACGCTCTACAGGCCATTTTTGCGCAACATCCCCGCGCCTGGCTGATCCCGATCCCCGCCCCCGACGCACCGGTGTCGCGACTGGTGGAACCATGGCTGGAACGCTACAGCCCACGGCTGGATGCGGTTTTCTTCCGCGCCGTCCACATCGGCCTATATGAGTCGCCGGAACGTTTCCTCAAGACCATGATCCCTCAGGTGGTGGATTTTGCCGAGGCGAGTACCCCCCAGGACCGACTCATCCGGCTCGAGGGCTTCCGCTTTGGCAGGGGCGATAAGGCATCCCCTACCGCAAAGCAGGGTAAGAAGCTGATGCTCACGCTGGTTTGGAAGGCCCATACATTACTGAGCACCGATTACACTGTCTTCACCCATCTGATCGGGCCCGACGGCCAGATGTGGGGACAATGGGACAACCCACCAGTGCGGGGCACCTATCCGACCAGTCGGTGGTCAGTTGGTGAACGTGTATTCGACCAGTATGCGATCCCCATTGACGCCCAGGCACCCAAGGGCGACTATTACGTGCTGGTCGGGTTGTACGAGCCCACATCGGGCAGGCGTTTGGTGGTGCTGGATGCGGATGATCAGGCCACAGGAGATGCTGTACGGCTCAACCAGCTGGTCACGATACCCTGAGTAAGACGCAAAGTAAGATCACAATGAGAGGTTTAGGAGGGCTGTGAGGCTGCGCCATCACTGGCCATTGGCCGTTATCCTGGGGATATTCCTGTGTCTGGCGACGACTTTCAGCGGCTTCTTGCCCCTCGGCGAGGCAGCTGACGAAACCGATCATTTCGCTCTAGTACGTTTCATCGCCGAGCATGGACGTCCTCCCCTTACCATTGCAGAACGGAATGCCATCGGTCCCAAGGGTGACGCTTCGCCCGTCTATCACACCCTGGTAGCATGGCTCAGCCAGCACGTCGATCTCACCCCCCTGCCCGAATTGCCGGAAACACAGGCGAATCTCAAGCGCCTGATTCCCACCGATGGCTTCAAAGCCAACCGCGTCTTTCATACCGAGGATGAGCTTTTTCCTTGGCGCGGTGTGGTGCTGGCATGGCATCTTGCGCGCCTCGTTTCCGTGCCGTTGGGCGCTATCACGATCATCGCTGCTTATCTCACTGTCTTACACCTTGTCCCACAGCGGCGTGATCTTGCCGTCGCAACCGCTGCGTTCGTGGCTTTTCTGCCGCGTTTTATCATCAACAGTGCAGTAGTGAGTGATGATGCCCTGGTCGTGCCGCTGGTCGCGCTATCGATATATGGGATGGTGCGCATCGTGCGAGGCTTTCAAGAACGTCGCGCCTTCCTGCTGCTAGGCTTGTTAATGGGACTGGCCGCCATCACCAAGTACCACAGCTTGGTCTTGCTGCCCGAGGCAACCCTGCTATGTATCGTGCTCGCCTGGCGCACCGCAGCGCAATCTCCATCTCCACGTCAGGCGTGGTTAGCCTGGCTGCGTCGCTGGGCATGGATGATAGTCGCTTTCACGCTGACAGCTGGCTGGTGGTTTGCCTTCTTGATCATCCGTTTCAATCAGGTGGCCGAGCTGGGTTGGGTGCGCGGTCTGATCACACCCTTCGGCGACCCGGTGCTGACCACAGGATTGAGCCGTCTACTTGAGATGCCCATCAGCACAACGCCCAGCGGGACATTTGGCTGGGACGACTGGGCCGCGTTGCTCTTTCGTTCCTTCTGGCTCACCTATGGATGGTTGCACATTTTCGCACCGACTTGGGTTTACTGGGCACTCGGTGTATGGTGTCTGTTGGCCGCAGCCGGTTGGGGAGCATGGTTGATCGGTCGGACCACCGACAAGACCGGCCGCCGTGCTAAGTGGCTGCATCCCTCTGCATGGCGTTGGGACATCATCATTTTGGCGTTGCATATTCTGATCTACCTGGGGATCGTAGTGCTGCGTCAGGCATCACGGCCGGCGCGTGAGACGGCCCAAGGGAGACACCTTTACCCTGCCCTGACCGCAATTGCTTTTTTCATCGCGTACGGATTGAGCGCCTTGCCGGGTGTTGTTCGCGGTCTAGTACGCTCGACGCGCCCGTGTCTCTCAGCACGTGGTGAAACACAGAAGATAACAGATGAGAATCGTGTCCAGGTATGGAACACAGCATGGCTGTTCGCGTTGCCAGCCGCGCTGTTGGTGCTCAGCGTGGCCACGCTCCCGAGCATCATTCTGCCCAACTACCTGCCTTATTTGCCCATTCGCACGCTCAAACCGAAAGAAGTTCCCGTCGCGCACCGCCTCGACCTTTCCCTCGCACCTGGCCTGCGATTCTTGGGTTATGACATGCCTATGTCCTCGGATACAGAGCCACCTTCTTTTGAGGCAGGGACAGGCATCCCGATCACCTTGCATTGGTATGCCAAAGCGCCTCAGACGCGCGATTATCTCGTGCGCCTCTGTCTGCAAAGTGCACGGGGAAATGAGACGTTTTGCCTGTATACTCATCCTCTGGACGGACGTTATCCCATACGCGCTTGGGAAGCCGGCTATTGGATACGCGATGAGGTGACCATTCCCACATCAGCTTGTCTGCCAGAAGGGAGCTATGCGCTGACGCTGGAGCTGCTCCCCTTGCAGATGGACTCAGCCGCTACACGCGTAGATCCAGGGTCATCGCGCCATGAACCGGTTGTCTTGGGCCTTGTCCGCCTGATGGCATCTTCTAGGCGCGAGACCGCGATGTTTCCGCATATAGAGGTGTGGACGGTCCGAGGACCGTTGTCTCAGGAAATACTTCACGTGTCGCAGCTGCGCCAAGGATTTATGATATTCCTACGACAGAGGACAAAAGCGCACACTGAAGGAGAAAACTCATGGGTATGGCTAACCGCCCGAGGTGATCCAGCCCAGAAGTGGTGGCCAGTAGCTTCACAAAGGGTCTGTGAATTCCCAGAAGGTGAGGAGATCACTGCTCACAGCTTCATCACAGATGCCTCAGTACGGCCGGGCGAATATGTGTTGCGGAAGCCAGAAGGAACGGCGACAAACGTGCGCGTACACGTCGTGACGCGCTGGCGCGACTTTGACGCTCCCGCTCGTCTGGTAGCGCACCAGGAAACTGTCGTGTTCAGCTGTGATGAAGGTACGGCGGAGCCATGC
>JANXAX010000220.1 GCA_025062175.1 Anaerolineae bacterium
TTTGTTCGTTGAGACGCGTCAACCCGACGAACAGCTCCAGGCCCATCTGGATAGAGGTGGTGTCCTCAGCCAACGAGGGATCGAGCGTTGGGATATCACCTACCCCAAATAAAGCAGAATTGAGTGTTTCCTTGGCCGGCAAGTTCGCGGGATCGATCTTGCCAATTTTCACGGTGGTGGGCGCCCCAGCGCCTCGGATCAAGAAAAACCAGACAGCCACCGCAATAATAATTATTATTACCACTATCAGTGCTGCAATTGCTCTTCTCTGGGACATGGCCTCCCTCCTTAAGGCTATCTAAAGATGGTTTTTTAACCTCTGCGCATATCTACCAACGGAATGAGAGTTCTGGGCTGCAGCCTTCTCAGAACCTCTTATTCCCGCCGGACGACGAACACGAGATCATAGCTCCTTCACTCCCCTTTACTGTGAGTTCTAGTATAGGTAACATGCCACCCAGTGTCCACCGCCCACATCCTTGAATGGCGGATCCACAGTGTGGCAGATTTCCATCACCTTGGGGCAACGCGTGTTAAAATTGCATCCTTGAGGTGGGTTAGCTGGGCTGGGCACGTCGCCTTGTAGGATGATGCGACGGCGGCGTTCCTCGACCACCGGGTCGGGGATCGGCACGGCGCTCAGCAAAGCCTGAGTGTAAGGATGCAAGGGATTATTATACAGCTCGTCCCGGTCGGCCAGCTCCATCAGCTTGCCCAGGTACATCACGGCAATGCGGTCACTGATGTGACGCACCACGCTCAGATCATGGGCGATGAAGAGGTAGGTCAACCCGAACTGGGCCTGCAAGTCCATCAACAGGTTGATGATCTGTGCTTGGATAGACACGTCCAACGCGGAGATGGGTTCATCGCATACGATAAATTCCGGATTGACCGCCAGGGCACGCGCAATGCCGATGCGTTGACGTTGACCGCCAGAGAACTCATGCGGGTAGCGATTGACAAAATAAGGGTTGAGGCCGACCACCCGCAGCAGCTCCTGGACACGCTCCTGGCGTTCCCTGCGCGAGGGATAAATGTTGTGCACCTCCAGCGGCTCGCTGATGATGCTACCCACCGTCATACGCGGATTGAGCGAGGCATACGGATCCTGGAAGATCATCTGCATCTCGCGTCGCTTGCGCCGGAGTGCCTCGCCTTTTAACCGGGTAAGATCCTCGCCCTTAAAATAAACGTGTCCTGCAGTGGGGCGATAGAGCTGCAAAATGGCGCGTCCGGCGGTGGATTTCCCACAGCCTGACTCCCCGACCAGACCCAGTGTCTCGCCCTTCTTGACCTGGAAACTGATGTCGTCCACCGCTTTGATATCTCCTACGTGGCGTTGGATCACGATGCCACGGGTGATCGGGAAGTACATTTTCAGGCCTTGCACATCGAGCAGGATATTATTGCTAGCCATGTTCCGTCCTAATCTCTCACCAGTTACTAGATACGCGGCCGGCCTGTAGTCACGTCGACCCAGCACGCTACCTTGTGGTGGGGGGCCACCAGTTCCAGCGGCGGGTTCTCGACCAGGCAATGATCGATGCGATAGCTGCAACGCTCGTAAAAGGGACACCCCTTGGGCAGCTCGATCAAATCGGGCGGCAAACCCTCGATCGAGGTCAGACGGCGTCGACGCGCTTCGTCCAGGCGCGGCAGAGAACCGAGCAAACCGATCGTATAAGGATGACGCGGGTCTTTGTAGAGATCCTTGACCGGGGCTTCCTCTATAATGTAACCGGCATACATCACCGCCACCCGGTTGGCCAATCCAGCCACCACGCCCAGGTCGTGCGTGATCCAGATGATCGCCATGCCAATCTCATCGCGCAGCTTCTTTACCAGGTCAATAATCTGCGCTTGGATGGTCACGTCTAGTGCGGTGGTCGGTTCGTCGGCGATCAGCAGTTGGGGATTACAGCTGAGTGCCATCGCGATCATCACCCGCTGGCGCATGCCCCCACTGAACTGATGTGGGTAATCGTCCACACGTGCCGCGGCCATCGGGATGCCCACCATCTCCAGCAGCTCGATCGTGCGGCGGCGTGCCTCACGCTTGCTCATGCCCAGGTGCAGCTCCAGCGCTTCGCTAACCTGACGCCCGATCGTCAGCACCGGATTCAGCGAGGTCATAGGGTCCTGGAAGATCATAGCGATCTTATTGCCACGCACGGAGCGCATCTCCTCATCGCTGATGCGCATGAGGTCGCGTCCTTGAAAGAGCACCTGTCCACTTACGATCTTGCCAGGGGGCATCGGGATCAAGCGCATCAGCGAGAGCACGCCCACACTCTTGCCACAGCCACTTTCTCCCACAATGCCTAACGTCTCTCCTTCGTTTAAATGATAGGAAATGCCGTTTACCGCATGGACCACGCCATCCTGGGTGAAAAAGTAGGTGCGTAGATCCTTCACCTCAAGCAGCATCGATCAATTATCCCCCTATTGCGTAGAGACAGAGAATCGAATCGGTTCTTGCAGACCACAATGCTTCCCAGTGGTTGATGGACAGGATATGAAACACTAAGAGTTCATTCCCGGCGCGAGATAGTCTGTTATGCCGGAGGTCATGGAGATGAGACGACTCGTTCAGTACACCAAGGCTCGTGTTCAGCGCTCCAGACTGTAGTACTGGAATTTGGGCGTCACCATCGGCGGCAGCCAGGCGTTCTTCACGTAGGGCTTGACCAACCAATATTGCACATCGAAGAAGAGCGGCACCCATGGCGCATCGTTGATCACCATCTGCTCCACACGACGATATAACGACTCGCGCACCTGGGGATCTTGTTCTACCGCCGCCTGATCCAGCAGCTGGTCCACCTCTGGGTTGCAGTAGAAACTGTGATTCTGGCGACTGTTGCAGCGGAACAGCACGTCCAGGAAGTTGTGCGGGTCAGGATAATCAGCAATCCAACCCGCCTCGCCACCCCACATCTGGTTGGTGTTATTGGGGTCGTTCAGATCCCGCAGATAGGTTGCCCAATCAGTCTGCTGGACATGGAGTTCCACCCCCAAATTTTCCCGGTACGAGGCGACAATGGCTTCGATGAGGCGTCCAGTTACACCGCCAGCACCCAGCACATGAAAGGTGATATCCGGGAACTCTGTAACATCCCCATATTTCGATTCGGCAATCAGCTGGCGTGCCCTCTCCAGGTCAAAGCGCAGCGGTTTGAGCTCCGGGTTGCTGTAATGGGGCATCGAAGGTGGGATGACTCCCCAAGCCACTTTGCGCGTCTTCTTATATACCAGATTGATGATGCGCTCGCGATCCAAAGCATGGTTGAAAGCCTGGCGGACTTTGACGTCATCAAAGGGGGGCTGGCGCGTGTTCATTTCAATGTAGTAGACACCTAAGCTCTCCACCGGCACTAGCTCACGATTGAGCGGGTTCAAGGGATCGGAGACGCGCTCGATATCGTTCAGGCCAACCGGGGTCATATCCAGAGCACCCTGCTCGTACATCACCATCGCCGAGCCGCCAGCCAACACGAACTCAACGCGCTCCACAAGCGGCTTGGGCTCCCGGTAATACCGCTCATTGCGCTCCAGAACGATGCGCTCGCCCGGTCTGAGCTCAGCCAACTTGAAAGGCCCTGTGCCATTGGGAGAGGCCATCCAAGTGCGACCACCACGTTCGACGTTCTCCCGATCCAGAACAAAGGCAGCGGGAAAACTCATCTTGGATAAGAAATATACCCGCGGCTGATCGATCGTGATGCGCAACGTGAAATCATCGAGCACCTCCACACCTTTCACCTGATCGGCCTGACCGCGCAGCTTATCCCGGCAGCCGAGGATATCGCCCAGGTAGGTGTCCGCTGTGATCGAGCGCGTTTGAGGGTCACAGGCACGTTCGAAAGACCATTTGAAATCTTGTGCGCGCACTGGTTTGCCATCGTGGAAAGTGACACCCTGGCGCAGGAAAAAGGTATAGCGCGTACCCGATGCATCCACTTCCCAGCGTTCTGCCAAGTCGGGCACCAGGTTCAATTCCCGGTCAAACGTCACCAAGCCACTGAAGATCTCGACGATGTATTCAGCCGAGGTGGAATCGCCACTGAGCTGGGGATCCAGCGTAGGGGGATCACCTCCCGGGAGACGCAACACCAACTTGCCCGAAGGGAGCGGCGGAACGCTGAGACCTATCCCGCTGGACTCCGATAGGGCAAGGGCACGCTCGAACCACTGGGTGAGAGATGGCTCGGATGCTAGCCGTTGCACCAGAGATTGCCCACCCAGCATCAGCACTATGCAGAAACCGACCAAACAGATCAAGGCCGCGACGACAACGACCGGCACCCAACGCTTGGTTTGCGACATCGATCAAATTTCCTTAATACAAAGAATTTGGCCCAACCCGATAAATCGGTTAAGGTTGGGAGATATTCTAGCTACGAAATTCCCAAAAGTCAAGGTCTGCGTTCTCCCAGGGGCAAAGTGAAGAAAAAAGTGGATCCGCGTCCCAACCGACTGTCGACCCACACCCGCCCTCCGTGCGCTTCGACGACCGACTTGACCAGAAACAGACCTAGACCTGCCCCGGGAGTCTGGCGTGTCAAGCTGCTGTCCACCCGGCTGAAAGGTTCAAAGATACGTTCCTGCTCGTGCTCGGGGATGCCGACCCCTTCATCGCTGACGCTGATCACCACTTCGTTATCCCGCACCGTGCCGCTGACGCGAATCAACCCCCCAGCTGGAGAGTATTTGATGGCATTGCTCAACAGATTGGTGAGCACCTCGCGGATGCGTTCATAGTCCGCTTGGACAAGGGGAAAATCAGGTGGAAAATCCACCGAAAAGGTGTGCTGTTGAGTTTGGGCACGCAGCTTCTGGATCACTTTCTCAGCCAATGAAGGCAGATCAACATAGGTAAACTGGAGCTTTAAACCCCCAGCCTGTA
>JANXAX010000221.1 GCA_025062175.1 Anaerolineae bacterium
CACGAAGTTCAATCCCCTGCTTGTATGGGAGTAGCCTACTTGAGCAGGGGCGACTCCCAGTAGATGTAGGTCGTGCAGGAGTCCTTCGCTTCGGCGGTGTTTTGCGTGCGCGCCTGCACCGCGCCTGCGAGCGCGATAATCGCAATCGCGATCCAAGCGATGATTCCCGCCAGCATAAAGCCACACCCGAATTTGAATCCATCCCCGACGCTAAGGCCGCCTTGCATCATGGTGCTTTCCTCCTTAAGGAATAAATCATAGAATGCCAGTAAATAAGGCCATTATAGCATCAAGGCGACGGGCGACGCCAATCCAACTCGGGATGGTGACGCAGGCGCTTCCAGCGCCAGAGCAGGCCCACCGGATAGCCCAGCATCTTGGCCACATCGCCGGTGACGCGGATGACCGGCACCCACCCAACGGCTATGAGGCGCTCACGCCAAGGGAGCGTTCTCAGCCATGGCCACAGGCGCCGATACGGGACGTAGAGGTGGGCTGCCGCGCCTGCGATGAGGGCCAGCCACCACCACGGACTCACCCACCAGCCGAGCCACAACAGTAAAGGCAATGCCACAAGGTAGGTCAGATAACGCACCAGGTGGCGCTTGCGCCATAGGTCGGCCTTGCCATCCCCACGCGCGTACAGATAGTACTGCCGGAAGAAGCTGCCCAGGCGCGAACGCGGTCGGAAGTAAGCCACCGCCCCCGGGGCAAACCCGAACGGGTGAAAGCGTTGCCGCAGGCGCAAGTCGAAGACCAAATCCTCACAATAATCCAGCCACTCCGGATATCCGCCCACCGCTTCCCACGCGCGGCGGGTGAACGCCACCGAGCGACTCGAGGGCAGAAAGCGCTCGGGTTTGATCTCCGCCAGGGTGGGCAGCACCGTGGCTGCCATCGCAATCTCAAAGGTGGTCTCGACATCCGGCACGAAGACACCCGAGACCACTTGAGGGGGGGATGTGCGCTCAAACGGCGCGACCAGCGCGGCGAGCCATTCGGGTGCGAGGCGTACCCCCGCATCGGTGCTGGCAATCACCTCACCGGAAGAGGCGGCGACCGCCACGTTGCGCCCGCGCGAGATGTTGGCGCCCGGTTCGACCAGGACACGCAGTGGCAGACGACCTGCCTGCACCGCGGCTTGGAGAATCGACAGGGTTGCGTCGCGCGAGCCGCCATCGACGATAATCACTTCGTCCGGCATGCGCGTCTGCGCAGCCAATGAGTCGAGCAGACGCTGCAAGCTGGCGCCCTCGTTCAACACTGTAGCGATGACGCTGACCTTCACAGATGACTCTCACTCATCCTTAAGTCCAGCGGCTCACATCGCCGCGCGCAAGCCCGTGGCCGGTCGCCCGGTCTGTGCAGGTGAGGCGCGTCCCTGCAGCGGCACGCCCGCCAGGCGCGACTCCCGTCGCCAGCGCACAGCTGGGGCACGCAAAGCCCCTCATATACGGGTGCGGAACCATTCGATGGTGCGGCGCAATCCCTCTTCTAGGCTCACCTGAGGCTGCCAGCCCAGCAGGGTGCGTGCCCGTGTGATGTCGGGCCGGCGCATCTTGGGGTCGTCGCGCACGCGCGCGTCCTGCGGCTGCACCAAGACGACCGATGAACGACTGCCGCTCAACGCGATGATCTTGTGCGCAAACTCCAGGATGCTCATCTCTTCGGGATTGCCCAAATTGACCGGCTCGGTCACATCGGACTCGAGCAAGCGATAGATGCCCTCGATCAAATCGCTCACGTAGCAAAAGCTGCGGGTCTGACTGCCATCCCCGAAGACGGTGAGCGGTTCGCCGCGCAGCGCCTGGGCGATGAAATTCGGCACCACGCGTCCATCGTTGAGGCGCATACGTGGCCCGTACGTGTTGAAAATGCGCGCGATGCGCGTATCCACCCCATGCGCGCGGTGGTAGGCCATGGTCATCGCTTCGGCGAAGCGCTTGGCTTCGTCGTACACACCCCGCGGCCCGATCGGGTTGACGTTGCCCCAATAATCCTCGCGCTGGGGGTGGACCAATGGGTCACCATATACTTCGGAGGTCGAAGCCAGCAGGAAGCGCGCCTTTTTGTCCTTGGCGAGCCCGAGCGCCTTGTGCGTACCCAGAGCGCCCACTTTGAGCGTCTGGATGGGATACTCCAGGTAATCGATCGGGCTGGCCGGCGAGGCGAAATGCAACACGGCGTCCAGCTGCCCTTCGATGAAGATATAATTGGTCACATCGTGTTTGATGAACAAGAAACGCTCATGACCGGCCAAGTGGGCGATGTTGGCCGTGCTGCCGGTGATCAGGTTGTCCATGCAAATGACTTCATGGCCCCGTTCCAACAAGTAGTCACACAAATGCGAACCCAGAAAACCGGCGCCACCGGTAATGAGCACGCGCATCGATCGACACCCTTTCGACGTTATCGGCATCGCTCAAGTATAGCGCCTCGTCGCGGGCGAGCAAATATAGGTGGGACGTGTGCGCTCCGACGGACGTCATCTCGACGAGGCTGGGCCGAGGGAACGCGCTGTGAACCATGCGCATTGAGAAGGGGCACGCCCCACTGAGCGAGCCAGAGCGATGGAATCGCCACTCAAAGGGCGGCCGGCGGCGCGGACCGGTTAGCGCGCCGCGCGCGTCAGCAGGCGGTCTCCCTGTCTCCTGGTGAGAGGGGGCGAGGTGAGGGAGGTAGACGCCGGGCGGGCTGAAGCCCGCGGCGTGGTGCCCGCACCCCCTGGCCCCTCGCCCGGCGCTGCGAGCGAGGAAGGTGTGCCCGCACCTCCACCGTAGGGGGCTGGGGGGAGAGATCACACCGTTCCCGGGCGGTCGTGGCGCGGATATACGACAAGCCTGCCCGACACGACTTCCGGTGCCAACCGCTCATTTTTCACCCCCAAGCCGAGCCACGTTCCCAACCCCCCAGTCGCGTTTGGCGCCCGACAAAACCGACGAGAATTAAAGGCCCCGCCGTTAGGGCGCGGCCGGGGGGGGAGATCGCCGATGGGCGAGCAGGATGCCCCAGTGTGGAAAGATGAGCCTCTACCGGGCACTGTGTGGGTGGGCTGTTGCGGCTTTCCTAAAGCGCGCGCGACGTATTATCGCCACTTCAACGTCGTGGAGATCCAGCAGACCTTCTACCGACTGCCTGAGGTCGCCACGGCGCAACGTTGGCGCGCCGAAGCCCCGCCCCACTTCGTCTTTACGCTCAAGGCGTGGCAGCTGATCACGCACGAAGTGGATAGTCCCACATATCGTCGCTCCGGCATCGCTGCTCCCGAGACGTTGCGAGGTCGGTGTGGCGCTTTTCGCCCCACCCCCGAGGTAGACGAGGCGTGGACGCGCACCTTGCAATTCGCCCGCGCGCTGCATGCTACGGTGGTTGTGTTCCAGTGTCCCGCCCGCTTCACCCCGACACCGCAGCACGTCGCCGATTTGCGTGCCTTTTTCCAGCGCATCGAACGCGATGCGCTGTTGCTCGCCTGGGAGCCCCGCGGTGATTGGCCGGATGCGTTGGTGCGCGCGCTGTGTCACGAGCTGGAGCTCATCCACTGCGTCGATCCATTTCAGCGCCAGCCGGTCTATGGCACACCTGCCTACTTCCGCTTGCACGGCCGGACGGGCTACCGCTATCAATACACCGATGCGGACCTGGAGCAGCTCGATGATTGGTGCAAAGCGCAGGCAGCGGTCTACTGTCTGTTCAACAATGTGACCATGTGGGAGGATGCGTTGCGCTTTCAACGGCGGGTCGAGGTGGCGCCATGAGGGTTGCGCCACGCGTCAAGGTGCTTTGGATCAAGGAGGAATACCTGCAACACATTTTGAGCGGTCGCAAGACGGTCGAAGTGCGCGTCGCCTATCCGAACATCGCCCGATTGCAGCCCGGCGATATTCTGTTGCTGAATGAACGCTATCGCTATCGCATCACCGCGATACGCCGGTATCCCGATTTTGCTGCGATGGTCGCTGCCGAAGACCCCGCTGCGATCGCGCCGGACCTGTCGGACCGTGCTGCTTTATTGGACGCCTGCCGCGCCCTGTATCCGCCAGAGAAAGAACAGTTGGGGGTTGTTGCCTTGGAGATCACCCCAGAACACGCGCATCCGTGACAGAGCCCATTTTACTTCTCAGAGAGGAGCGAGCCATGGCCTATCTATTGGGAATCGATCTGGGCACTTCTTCGGTGAAGGCGGTGTTGGTGGATCGCGAAGGACAGATGCTCGGCATTGGCAGTGCCGAGTATCCGGTCTTGATGCCCCGACCGGATTATGCGGAACAAGACCCGGAGATGTGGTGGCAGGCCACTGGGATGGCGGTACGTCAGGCGGTTGCCGCTGTGCAACCAGACGCGATCGCCGCGATTGCGCTCTCCGGTCAGACACATGGCACGGTGCTGCTGGATGCGGCGGAGCGGCTGCTCGCACCGGCGATCATCTGGCTCGATCGACGCAGCCGGGCACAGGTGCGCGAGATCACCGAATGCATCGGCGCCACGCGCTTGATCGAGATCACCGGCAGCCCGGTTGCCACCGGCTTTCAGGCGGCGACCCTGCGCTGGGTGCAGCAAGAACAGCCCGAAGTGTGGCGGCAGGTGCGCCACATCTTGTTGCCCAAGGACTATCTGCGCTGGCGGATGGTCGGAGGACCGTTCTCCACCGACCCCAGCGATGCCGCCGGCACTTTGCTGCTCGATGTGCGCACCCGCAGCTGGTCGCCAGTTCTGCTGGAAGCACTGGGGGTGGACGTGATGCAATTGCCGGAGGTGCGCCCCTCGACGGCGACCGACGGTGCATTGACCCGCCAGGCGGCGGAACATCTCGGTTTACGGCCGGGCATCCCAGTCGTCGTCGGAGCGGCCGACACGCCCAACAGCGCGCTCGCCGGCGGGGTGGTCTCCCCGGAGGCGTTGCTGCTGACG
>JANXAX010000222.1 GCA_025062175.1 Anaerolineae bacterium
TGCATCGTCACACGGCCGGGTCTGGAGCTGCCCGTCGGCGAGCCGGCCATCAACCCAGCGCCCCGCCGTATGATCACCCAGGCAGTCGCCGCCGAATTGGGCGACGGCGCCAAAGGGGTGACGGTCACCATCAGCGTGTCCCAAGGCGCGCAATTGGCTGCTCAGACGCTCAACCCGCGCCTGGGCATTGTCGGGGGCATTTCCATCCTGGGAACCAGCGGCATTGTGCGTCCCTATTCCGTGGGTGCTTATCGTGCCACCATTTATGTGGCGCTCAAGGTGGCGGCAGCCAACGGGGTGCCCTGGGTTGTGCTGAGCACCGGGGCGCGCAGCGAAGCATGGGCGCGCGCGCGTTATCCCGACCTGCCCGAGCTGGGCTTTGTCGAGGTGGGAGATCACATCGGCTATGCCTTGCGGCAGGCCGAAAGGCTGGGGATTTCCCGAATCGTGATCGCGGGGATGATCGGCAAGCTTTCCAAAGTGGCCCAAGGGCGTTGGCAGACCCACGTCAGCCAAGGGGGTGTGGACCTGCACTTCCTGGCCGCGCTGGCGGCCCAGTTGGGCGCCGATGCAGATTTGGTGGCGCGCTGCCGCGCTGCCAATACCGCGCGCCATGTGCAGGTGCTGCTACGACGTGCCCAGATCAGCGGTCTCGAGGAGCAGATCGCGCGTCTAGCCGCGGAGCGTGTCGCCGATTACGTACGCGCGGTGAATCATATCGAAGTGCTGGTGTTCGACATCCACGGTGACCTGGTCGGTCAAGCCGAGGTGAGGAGATGAGGCGATGACACACCCGATCCTCGTGGTGGGCGTGGGCGGCGATGGACCTGCTTCGCTTTCCGAGGCGACGCGCCAACGCATCGCCCAGGCAGATTGGCTGTGGGGCAGTGCGCGCCTGCTGTCCTTTTGGTCCGATCACCCGGCTGCCAAGACGGTCATCACCGCCTCCGCACTGGACCAACTCGAACAGCTGCGCTCGCGCGGCGACCGCCGCGTTGTGATTTTGGCTTCAGGTGATCCCGGTTTCTACGGCGTCGCGGGCACTCTATTGCGCCACTTCCCATGTGAGGAAGTGGAGATCATCCCTCACGTCAGCATGCTCCAGCTCGCCTTCGCACGTGCGCGCATGGAATGGAGCGATGCGATTTTCACCAGCGCCCATGCACGGCCGCTGAGCGAGGTGGTCGGCTGGGCCAAGCGCGCTGCCAAGCTGGGCATCCTGACCGACTCGCGCAACACGCCGGCCGTGATCGCGCGTGCCCTCCTGGCCGCTGGGCTTGAGGATTGCCGCGCGATCGTGGCCGAGAACCTGGGCTTGCCCGAAGAACGTCTGGTCGATACATGCCTCACCCAGTTGGTCGACCAGGAGTTTGCCCCGCTGAATGTGTTGTTGCTCATCCGGGATGCGGCCTGGCGTCCACATCCGATGTTCATCCTGAGGCCAGACGCAGCGTACCGTCACCGCGACGGGATGATCACCAAAGCGGAGACGCGTGCCCTCAGCCTGGCCGCCCTGGCGCTCGCGGAGACGGATACCGTGTGGGATATCGGCGCCGGCAGCGGCGCGATGAGCATCGAATGCGCCCAGGTCGCCTGGCGAGGACAGGTCTTTGCCATCGAGCGCGCGTCCGAGGGTGTGGCACTCATCCGCGATAATCTCGCCCGTTTCGGAGTCCTCAACGTGACCGTGGTGGAAGGGGAGGCGCCTCAGGCCTTGGAGGGACTGCCCCCGCCCCATGCGGTTTTCATCGGCGGCAGTGGTGGGAAGCTCGCAGCCATCTTGGAGCATGTGTCCCGTGTGGCGTCGCCGGGCTGTCGCCTGGTGCTCACCCTGGCCACCCTGGAGCACCTGCATCAGGCCAAGGGATACCTCGACGCTCTGGGCTGGATCACCCAACTGCTCCAGGTCAACATCGCCCGCGGACAGCCCATCGGCGAAGGCACGCGCCTGGCACCGCTCAATCCTGTCTTCCTGCTCATCGGTAACGTCCGATGCGTCTCCTCAGGAGGGACATTCTGATGGACGAACAAGAGCGCAGTGCAGGATCTCAGGTGGCGACCGGTATCCTCTACGGCGTCGGGGTCGGGCCCGGGGATCCCGAGTTGATCACGCTCAAGGCGCTCCACACCATCCAGAGCGCTCACGTCATCGCCGTGCCTGTCAGCCACATGGCGGCTGAGAGCTATGCTCTAGGTGTAGTCGCCCATCACCTGCGGCCCGAGCAGCAGGTGATCCACCTTCATTTCCCGATGGTGCGCGACCTCTATGCGCGCCAGGCAAGCCGCCGCGCCGCCACAGAGGTCATCCTGGAACACCTGCGCCTTGGACGCGATGTCGCCTTTCTCACTGAGGGAGATCCGCTGCTACACAGCACTTTTATCTATATATTGTCGTGCCTACCGCCCGGCATTCCGCTCGAGGTGATCCCGGGTGTTTCCTCCGTCACCGCCGCGGCCGCCCAGGCGGTCACGCCCCTCGTGAGCGCGGACCAGCGTCTGGCGATATTACCTGCGGTTTTCGAAGAAGAGCCCACGTTGCGCTGGGTGTTTGAACATTTCAATACAGTGGTGCTGCTCAAAGTGAATCGCGTCTTGGACCGACTCATCGACCTTGTCCAAGCGTTAGGCCTGGATGAACATGCCACGCTGGTAGAACGCGCCACTCTGCCCGAGGCGCGCATCGTGCGTCCATTGAGCGCGCTGCGAGGGCAGACGGTGCACTATCTCTCACTGGTGATTATCCACGCGCGGAGGGATGAGCATGATGCTTGACATTCCGCGTCTGGTGGTCGCAGCGCCGGCGAGCGGCAGCGGCAAGAGCACCATCGCCAGCGGACTGATGGCGGCACTGCGCGCCGCGGGTGCTGTTGTTCAGGGATTCAAGGTGGGGCCGGATTACATCGATCCCGGCTATCACACCGCTGCCACTGGCCGTCCGTCGCGCAACTTGGACACCTGGATGATCCCGGCCGACGCGGTGTTGGACAGCTTCGCACGCGCTGTAACCGGCGCCCACATCGCGGTCATCGAAGGGGTCATGGGCTTGTTCGACGGCTATCACGGACGCGGAGAGGAAGGCAGCACCGCCGAAATCGCCAAGCTGTTGCGAGCGCCCGTGGTACTGGTGTTGGATGTCGCAAAGATGGCGCGCAGTGCCGCAGCGATGGCGCTCGGCTATCATCTCTACGACCCTGACCTGCGCCTGGCCGGTGTGATCTGCAACAACGTGGCCAGCGCCCGGCACGCCCAATGGGTGCGCGAGGCGGTCGAAGGCACCGGCATCCCGGTGTTGGGCTGCATCCCTCGCTCTGCAACGTTGCACATCCCTGAACGTCACCTGGGCCTGTACACCGCGGTGGAACGCCAGGCAGCCGTAGAAGCGTTCTTGCGCGACGCGGCGGCACTGATACGCCAGGAGGTGGACCTGGAGCGCGTTCAAGCCATTGCACGCACTGCCCCACCGCTCCACGTCCCAACCGTTTCTGCACCCGCATCCGTTCCCGTCGAAGCGGGAGTGCGCGTGGCCGTGGCCTATGACGAAGCGTTCTGTTTTTACTATGAGGACAACTTTGACCTGTTGCGCCAGCTCGGCGCCTCGCTGGTCTTCTTCAGCCCCTTGCGTTCCGCAGCGCTGCCGGAGGGCATCTCCGGCCTGTACCTGGGCGGTGGCTATCCGGAACTCTATGCCGCGCAGCTGGCCGAAAACCGCCCCTTGCTCGAGGCGATTCGCGCGGCCGCCGAGGCCGACATGCCCATCTACGCCGAATGTGGCGGGCTGATGCTCCTCACCGCCAGCATCACCGATCACCAGAACCGCACGTATCCGATGGCCGGCGTGTTGCCCGGGCGCACGCAGATGCGGTCGCGACTCGTCATGGGTTATCGCATCGCTACAGCGCGGCGGTCCACCCTCCTGCAGCCCGAGGGAGCGCAGGTGCGCGGACACGAGTTTCACTACTCGGATTGGGTGGACCTGCCCGATGCAATTCCGTTCGCCTACGATGCCATAGCGCTTCAGGGGGAGACACCGCGTCCAGAGGGCTTCGCGCGCGGCAACTTGCTCGCCTCGTATATTCACCTCCACTTCGCCACGCGCCCGGAGATGGTGACGCGCTGGCTCGAACGCTGTGGGGAATGGCGACGGGGAGGGAATGCATGACCGATCACCTTTATATGCCCACGCCAGTCCCTCGGCCACGCCCGGAGGTGTACTACGCGCCACCGACCTATCACGGTGGGTTGGATTATGTTGAACTGGAGGCGCTCCAGCTGAAGCCAGAGGAGGTGCTCGATTTCAGCGTCAACAGCAATCCCTTTGGGCCTTCACCGTGCGTGCAGCAAGCACTGGCAAGCATCCCTCTCGATCGCTACCCCGACCGGGAGGCACTGGCGTTGCGGCGCGCTCTGGCGGAGCGTCTCCAGGTGACACCGGAGTGTATCGTGGTCGGCAACGGTGCTGCTGAATTATTCTGGCTCATCGCACTCGCCTATGTGAACATCGGTGATGATGTCCTGATCTTGTCGCCTACGTTTGGTGAGTATGCCCGCGTGGCTGAGCTCCAAGGCGCCCGAGTCCACCACTGGACGGCGCGCGCCGAAGACAATTTCGCCATTGCCGAGGAGGAAGTGTTCCACCAGCTGAAGCAATTCCGGGCACGCCTGGTTTTCATTTGCAATCCCAACAACCCAACCGGGGCCGTTCTCTCATCCGGAAGCCTGAAAAGACGGTGTCTCGCTTATCCCGAGACCCTTTTTGTCATCGATGAGTCATACCATGCCTTTGCCAGAGGGTTCCAGCCGGCTGTTTCTCTGCGCTGCGCAAACTTGCTGGTGGTGCGCTCGATGAC
>JANXAX010000223.1 GCA_025062175.1 Anaerolineae bacterium
CGGTGCGGCCCTCGGGGCAGGCTACTATGCCATATGGCGACCACGACGCTTCTGGCCGCTCTGTCTGCTGCACATCGCCCTGGTGCCGTTCGTGCTCACCTACGGTCAGGGAGAACAATCCGCCTTCTTGCTCCCCGCCAGCTGGACGCTGGCGCTCTTCATCGGCGCTGGGGTCGTCGCCGCGGCACATCTCACCCAGATGGTGGCAACCTTGGCGCGCGCCAGACGGTCGACCGGAGACGTCCATGGCCTCATAACCCGCGCGAGCAAGTTGGGAGCCCAGTTGGCTGCCTTGGCAGTGGTGATCTTCTTCGCTTATCAGCAGTCCAGCCACAATGTCCGTTGGTTGCGCGAAAAGTGGGACGACGCTGCCTATCACTACTGGACGGATGCACTGGCCCATCCGTTGGAGCCTGGCGCTGGCCTGCTGGCGCATTGGGGCGACCTGACCTCGTGTTGGTACTTGCAGCATGTGGAGGGATGGCGCCGCGACCTCTACGGCATCTATCCCCCACAACGGAGCGCGGTGGAGACATGGCTGGCCGCGGGACACAGTCTCTACATCGCTGGCCCGTTGCAGACGGGTGCTGCGGAGCTAGCCGCACACTATCACCTGCTGCCATGGGGGCGGTTGGTGCGCGTTCTCCCCCGCGACACTGCGCCCGAGACAACGCTGCCGGACCTGCCCGCAGTGCCGGTGGAGGTCATCTTCGGCGGGCGATTGCAGCTGACGCACGCCCATTGGGATGCTGCAAAAGCCGCTGGTGAAGCGCTTCCCGTGACACTCCTCTGGCGCACGCTGGAAGAAATGCCAGCCGATGTGCACCTCTCGTTGCGCCTGGTGGATGGGGTAGGGCAGAATGTGGCGCAACTGGACGATACACTGCTGAGCGGCTGGCTGCCGCAGTCTTCCATCGCAGCGAACTGGCCCTTGCTCAGCTTCAATCGCCTGCGCATCCCGACCGGCATCTTGCCGGGATCATATCAGCTCCAAGTGGGCGTCTACCGCAAGGGCGAGGGCGAATGGCGAGTATCCAGCGGGCAAACGCTTTACACACTCGGGACTGTGGAAGTGACTGCAGCGCCGCCGGGCACGCCTGCTGATCCATGGCAGGAATTCAAGCCGGCGCCGGAGGTGGTCTTCGGCGATGCGCTGCGCTTAGTGGGCTACGACTACAGCGTGACGCGGGCGCGCCAGGGACGCGGCTTTGTGCTGCGTTTGTTATGGCAAGCCGAACGCGCACCAGAGGGCGATTATATTTTAGCGGTGGAATTGATCGATGCGTTGGGACACGTGTGGCGCGACTGGCGCCTTGCCCCCGTGGGAGGACGCCTGCCCACCTCGCGCTGGAAAGAAGGTCAGACGGTGCGCGATGAAATCCCTTTGGTACTGCCGGCACTGGCACCGCCGGGTGCACATACTATGTGGACACGCCTTGCCTGGTTGCGCGCGGATGGCAGTCGTCTGCCGGCGCGATGCGGGTGGATACCTTGTGGGGATTCGGTGGTGCTGCCGGGAGTGCGGGTGATCGAGCAGGAGGGGCGCACGTTCGAGATGTCCCCTTACACGGACGCAATCGGCGCCCGTTTCGGAGATCAAGCCATCCTGGTGGGCTACCATTTGCCGAAAAAACGCTTTTGCCCGGGCAGCGTCGTACCCATGGAGTTGGTCTGGCGCAGTCTGAGCGCAGACATCCGTGCCTCTTACACCGTCTTTGTGCATCTGCTCGAACACGATGGTACGATTATCGCTCAAGCAGACAAAGAGCCTGGGCCGCGCGGCAAGCGTCCTACCACCAGCTGGGTGCGAGATGAAATCATCCGGGATCCTGTTCCGTTGACATTGCCACCAGACATCCCCGCGGGAACGTATCGCCTGGTGGCTGGGCTTTACACCAAGAACGACGGCGTACGCCTGCCGGTGTACAGCCCAGCAGGCGCGTCCCTCGGTGACAGCCTGGTGCTCACCGAGGTCAAGGTCATAGCGGAGGACTGTATATTATCTGAGCCGCGGCCATGAAGGAGTGACATTTCTCTCACGCCGGAGGTAGAGAGTGCTCATTCTCTCGTCCCGTGTGAGAGAGGGGTTGGAGGGGTGAGAGAGCACGGAGAACGACGGAAGGCACGCCCGGCGGGAACATGCCGCTTCCGCCCGCGCCGGTGGATGGCCGGCCCCCGGTGCGTGGGTGGCGGTTTTAACCGCGGACGGACGTGGGCCTTCGAGAATAGGGGGTTTTTTCCACGTCACTGAGTGTGACACAGGAGGCGTGCACGATGACATCAACTGAAACGTACGATCCCAACTCGGACGCGACAAGACCACAGCCGGAGGAGAAGAGCAAGACTGTCCCTAAAAGCTACATCTTGGACATGGACGGTGTGTTGATCAGCGGCCGCACAGTGATCCCGGGCGCCAAGGAGTTCATCCAGAAACTCAAGACGCGCGGCATCAAGTTCCTGGTGTTGACCAATAACTCCATGTACACTCCGGGCGACCTGTCCCACCGCCTGCGCATGCTCGGGCTGGACATTCCGCCGGAGATCATCTTCACCTCGGCCTTGGCGACGGCGCGTTTCCTGAAGTCCCAAAAGCCGCATGGCACCGCCTTTGTGGTCGGGGAGAGCGGGTTGACGACTGCCATCCACGACGTCGGCTATGTGATTACCGATGTCAACCCCGACTATGTGGTGCTGGGCGAGACCCAATCTTACAACATGGAAACGATCACCAAGGCGATGCGCTTGGTGGCTGAGGGGGTTGCCTTCATCGCCACCAACCCCGACCCCACCGGCCCCACCGAGACGGGGATCGCCCCGGCCTGCGGCGCCATGGCAGCGCTCATCGAGCGGGCGACCGGCGTCAGCCCCTTCTTTGTGGGCAAACCCAACCCACTGATGATCCGCATGGCGCTCAATTATCTGAATGTGCACTCAGAGGACACGATCATGGTGGGCGACCGCATGGACACCGACATCATCGCCGGGGTGGAAAGCGGCATGGAGACTATCCTGGTGCTCACTGGAGTCACGCGGCGCGAACAAGTGGCGCGCTATCCTTACCGTCCGACGCGCATTGTAGAATCTATCGCCGACATCGAACCGTGACGGGCTTATCATCACCCAACATTACTCCGAAATGAAATTCGCCCGTATAATATAGTGTTACCTGGAAAAGGAGACGCGCTCCGCCCAGAGGGCGGTTGGTGTTATTGGAGATACTTGAACAGAATTACCTGATGCACGAGCTCGCAGTTACAGAAAACATTTTGGCGCTCGCGTTAGAGGCGGCGCAGCAAGCGAATGCCCGCCGCATCACGGCCATCAACCTGGTGATCGGCGACCTCTCCAGCTTTGTGGACGAATCGGTCCAGTTCTACTTCGACCTGCTCAGTCGAGGGACGATTGCCGAGGGCGCTGTGCTCCGTTTCCGGCGCGAGCACGCGGTGGCCATATGTCGCACGTGTGGGCACCAGTTTCAGGTCAGCCCACCGCTCCTCCCGATCTGTCCCAACTGCGGAGACCACTATCTTGAAGTGAAGGGTGGACAGGGGGTGGCCGTGGATAGCATCGAAGTGAGTGATGGTGATGAAGCTGAAAGTAGCGAAACAGGTTCTCAGTGCTAACGATGCCGTCGCGGCGCAGAACCGGGCGCGCTTGGACGCGGCCGGCATTCTGGCTGTCAATCTGATGGCTTCGCCTGGAGCGGGCAAGACCAGCCTCATCCTGGCGACCGCCGAGCGGTTGCCCAATGCGGTCCCCATAGGGGTGATCGAGGGCGACCTGGCATCGCGCATCGATGCCGATCTAGTGGCAGCGCACGGTATCCCGGTTACCCAGATCAACACCGGCGGCAGCTGCCATCTGGATGCCCCGATGATCCAGACCGCGTTGGAGCAGCTCCCCTTGGAAGGGATTCGCTTATTGTTTATCGAGAACGTCGGCAACCTGGTCTGTCCGGCTGAATTCGCGTTAGGGTCACATCTGTCCGTTGTGGTGGCCAGTGTGCCGGAGGGACATGATAAGCCATATAAGTACCCGGGGATGTTCGCCCGGTCCGACGCAGTGGTGTTGAACAAAACCGACGTATTGGGCGTCTTCGATTTTGATTTGGCGTATTTCGAACGCGGTTTGCGCATGGTGAATCCTTCTGCCCCCCTTTTCGTGCTCTCGTGTCGTACTGGCCAGGGATTGGATGGTTGGGTGACCTGGTTGTTGCACCGGCTGGACGATCGTGCGAAGCCATCCATCCCGACTGCCTCCTAGAGAGGTGTTGATGTGATGCAGCACCCTCCGGCTGATCGCTCTCAGCGTCGCTTGCGCATCGAGGTGCACGGCGCAGTGCAAGGCGTCGGCTTTCGCCCCTTCGTGTATCGCCTGGCAACCGGACTGGCCCTCACCGGTTGGGTGATCAACGACACACGCGGGGTGTTCATCGAAGTGGAGGGAGGCGAGCCTGCGCTGCGTCTTTTCCGGGAACGCCTGGTGCAGGAGGCGCCACCGCGTGCTGTCATCCAGAAAGTGGATTCTCTCTGGCTCGACCCGGCCGGATACGAACGCTTTGAGATCCGCCACAGCGACGCCGGTGGCACGAAGACGGTGCTCGTGCTTCCAGACATTGCCACCTGCGCTGACTGCCTGAAGGAGATATTCGACCCCGGCGACCGGCGCTATGGCTATCCCTTCACCAATTGCACCAATTGTGGCCCGCGTTTTACCATCATCGAGGCGTTGCCCTACGACCGCCCCAATACCACGATGCGGCGTTTTGTCATGTGTCCCGATTGCCGCGCGGAGTACGAGCAGCCCCTCAACCGGCGTTTC
>JANXAX010000224.1 GCA_025062175.1 Anaerolineae bacterium
GTGACATGGGCGCTGACGTGATCAAAATCGAACCTCCGCGCTGCGGTGATCAATCCCGCGGGTGGGGACCACCCTTTGTCGGTTCCCAGAGCACCTATTTTCTGGCAGTGAATCGGAATAAACGGAGCTTGACGCTCGACCTCAAAACACCCAGGGGGCGTGAGATTCTGCAGCGTTTGATCGCACGCGCGGATGTCCTGGTGCATAACATGCCCCGTCTGA
The DNA here is from genome assembly GCA_025062175.1 of Anaerolineae bacterium. Classification (GTDB taxonomy): domain Bacteria; phylum Chloroflexota; class Anaerolineae; order 4572-78; family NAK82; genus NAK82. The sequence goes on from JANXAX010000224.1 coordinate 223, forward strand.
GCTCGCAACGCGAGACGGGTATCGACGCCGAGACGGTCACCGCCTCCAACACGCAGCTGATTTATGTGGCCATCACGGGCTATGGTCTGAGTGGGCCGTGGGCAGAGCGCCCCGGCTATGATATGGTCGCCCAGGCGGAGAGCGGTTTGATGAGCATCACTGGCGAGCCGGATGGTGAGGCGATGCGCTTTGGTATCCCGCTGGCGGATATGACCACCGGCATCTACGCGGCACTGGGGATTGTGGCCGCGCTCCTGGCACGCGAGCGCACCGGTCGCGGCCAGGTGTTGGACCTGAGTTTACTGGAGAGCCACACCGCTTATCTGGCACTGCCGGCCAGCGCCCTTATGAACGGGGGCGAATTGCCACAACGCGTCGGCAACGCCCACCCTAGCATCGTACCGTATCAGCTCTTCAAGACGCGTGATAAGTACATCACGGTCGCAGTGGGCACTCAACGCCTCTGGGAGCGCTTCTGCCAGGTCCTGGGTATCGAGGACACCGTTATGTGCGATGAGCGCTTTGCGACCAACGCGGCACGCTTGCAACACCGTGCGGAGCTCATCCCCCTTTTGCAGGAAATCTTACTGCAACGGGACGCTGCAACGTGGCTGGAGGCGTTCCGCGCGGCTCAAATTCCCTGTGGCCCCATCAACTCGGTGCCCGAAGCGCTGGCACATCCGCAGCTGATCGAACGTGGGTTCATCGTGGAGCTGGAACACCCTCAATTAGGGGTGCTGAAATCATTGGCCAATCCGGTGCACTTCAGCGCCACACCGGTCACCTATCGCTTGCCACCTCCGCTGCTGGGTGAGCACACCGAGGCGATTTTACGCGAGCTAGGCTACACACATTCGGAAATCGCGCAGCTCCGAGCGGACGGCGTGATATAAAGCGCGTGACCTTTTTGCCCATTAGGGCACCGGCGTCAGACTGGCGAGATAGGTCTCAACCTGGGCGCGTTGGGGGATGGCGGCGTAGCTCATCCCTTCGACCGAGAAAGAGGCCACTACATTGGCGAAGCGAGCTGCTTCCCAAGGGTCTTCCACGCCACGTTCCAAAAGGATTTCGTGCAGGCGCACTATAAAAGCAGCCGCAAACACATCGCCAGCTCCGGTAGGGTCGATCTCATGCGCCGGACGTGTGGGCAAATGACATATCTCGCCCTTATGATATACGGTGGCGCCGCGGGCGCCATGGGTGACCACCAATGTGCGTGTCATACGCGCGAAGCGCTCGATACAGCCTGGATCCCCTCGCACATCCTCGTCGCTCAAGATCAGGGCCGTCAGGTGAGGCAGCAGCAACTCGGCGCGAGGCCAACAACCTAATGTGACATGGCCCTTCTCGTCCCATGAACGAAACCAGCCTTGCGGCGTGGCGATGACAAGCGAATTCGGGAAGAGGTGTACCATCGTTTCATCCAGCTCACCCACCAAAGGGCCCAGATGCACGAGGGGTGCCGCATACCAGGCGGACGGTATGTGGTGCGCAGCAATCGGACGGGCTAGCGCCTCGATGTATTGCTGGCGCGTGCCGTTCACATAGATATTACGAAAGGTGGTAGTCTGCTCAGCAGGGACAATGATACACTGGATGTTGCTGAAAACTTCCGGTAATACGAGATCGGGCGCTGCGCTGGTCACAATCGCAGCGCGCTTACCCAACCGACTGGCTGTAATCGAGCCATAGGTAACCGTGCCCCCTAGGGTGAAACCACCCGGGATGACATCCCGGGTGATGGCACCGATCACCAAGTAATCGGGAACAAATGCGGTATCATTCATGAGCGAAAGATCGTGTCGAACGAGGCCTCAGAGTGCCTTTCCCTGTTGCGCTCCAAGCACGGGTTTGGACCCATCAAGGCCACAACATTATTTGGGGATAATGGTAACCTTGCGGCGGTCGCCCTCGCCAACGCTTTTCGTGATGACACCGGGGTGTTCACGCAAAGCAAGATGGACAATGCGCCGTTCGTTTGCCGGCATGGCCTCCAGGACGACCCGACGCCGGGTGGACACAGCACGCTCGGCCATGCGCAGTGCCAGACGCTGCAGCGCACGCCGCCGTCGCAACCGATAGGATTCCACGTCGACCACTACAGGCTCCCAACGGGCAAGGCGTTTGCTGAGCATCAATCGGACAATGTACTGGAGTGCTTGTAAGGTCTCCGCCTGACGTCCGATCAGGATGCCCAAATCCTTGCCAGTCACGTTCAGCACCAAGGTATGTGCGCCTTCTTCGTCCGAGAATTCATCGCTGACACGCGCGAGCACTTTCCCCCTAATGCCCATGCGATCGATCAAACCTTGCAAAAGACCCACTGCCAGCCCCACCGTTTCAGGCGGCCACTCAGGATGAGATGGGAGCTTCGCCGCTTCCTCGACGGGAAGGCGCTCGGCAACCTGTTCGGCATCTATCTGTCCCCTGACTTGAGGGGGTATGATGCGCGTCAGCCGTACGCTCGCGTCCTGGGCGCCCAGCCCAAACACTCCACTCCGCCCAGGGTGGAGCACCTCAATTTCCACTTCGTCGCGCGAGGCGCCCAGCTGGGCGAGTCCTCGCTCGATTGCTTCCTCAACCGTCTTGGCCGTGACTTCAACGCTTGCTCTTGCGTCTGCCATCCTTCGCTCTCTTCGCCAACTCTGTTCTCTTCACCACTTCCGTGCTGGGTGTTGCCACGGGGGCTGTTGCCTCCTCAACAGCCTTGCCTATGGCGAGAGTCGCGGGAACGCTGCCCTTTTTTTTCGCTTTAGCCGCTTCACTCTGCTTATTAATAAAGTACTGCTGCACGAGGGTGAAAACATTCGATGTCACCCAATACAGCACCAATCCCTGTGGCACTTGCAGGGCGAAAAAGCCGAACATGATCGGCATGAACATCATCATCTGACTCATCATTGCCTGCTGCTGGTCCGAAGTGGGAGGCGTTGACATTTTTTGTACAATGATCTGTGTGACCACTGTGAGGATCGGCAGCACCAGCAAGGCCGCGGCGTGTAACCAGCCTTCCGGGGTCTGGGGCAATGGCCAGATCCAGCTAATATCGTGGGGCTCGGCCAAGCTGGGGATCCAGAAAAATCCCTCCTTGAGGTTACCCTCCGAGGCTAACCGGAACAGCGCTTGGTACAAGGCGAACCAAATGGGCATCTGGAGCAATGTCGGCAGACAACCACCCAGAGGATTGACGCCCGCTTCTTTATAGAGCTCCATCTGCGCTTTGGAGAGCTTTTCGCGGTCGTCCTTGTATTTCTTTTGCAGCTTCTGAATCTCCGGCTGCAGCTCTTGTATCTTGCGCGCCGCCTGAAGCTGCTTGAAAGTGAGCGGAAGCGTCAACACCTTGATGATCAGCGTGAACAGGATGATCGCAAAACCGAATGAATAGGGGACGCCGATACTCCTCAGCAGCTCATTATTTAGCGTGAGGGCATCTGCAATCAGCCCGACAAAGGCATCCCACATGGTTCAAAAACCTCCCGACTTTCAACCACGAACCGTTTCAACAAATGGTATAATACCCAGCAAATATATTACCGCGCTCGTCCCGGCAGATCCGGCACAGGGTCATATCCTCCAGGATGAAATGGATGACAGCGCGCGACGCGCTTGAGCGCCAGCCAACCACCACGCAGTACCCCATAGCGTTCGATAGCCTGATATCCATACTGAGAACAACTCGGCTCAAATCGGCAGGAAGGGGGCAGACAGGGGGAGATAAAGCGCTGATAGAAACGGATCAGTGCCAGGACGATATACTTCACGCGTGAACCACCTTCACTCTGCTGGAAGTGGGCGCGTCTCTTTGACCCACAGGCCAGCCCGCTGCAACAGCGCACATATGGCATCCGTCAGCTCGCTATATGTGGCTTCTAACAAGGCTGGACGTGCGATGAAGACGACATCCCACCCAGGCTCGATTGCCGCCATGTTTAATCGGACGATCTCCCGCATCCGGCGGCGCGCCCGGTTGCGCACGGCTGCTTTGCCGATACGCCGGCTCGCCGCGAAACCAAAGCGGCTATACTCTAAATGATTGCGCAATACACACAACACAACCAAACGATGCTCCCAACATTTCCCCTTTTGCCGGGTGCGCTGGAAATCGGCCCGCTTTCGCAAGCGATACTTGCGCTTCATCCTCCCAACAGCATCCCGGCTGCGCTGACCGCTTTCGGGCGCCCCTTAACCGGCGTTCCAGTTAATACGCTTGGGATGACGCGGCTGTGGAGTCAGCTGGTAACGCCCCTTTAAACGTCGCGCCTTGAGCACCCTACGCCCTCCTTGCGTGCGCATACGCGCCCGAAAACCATGGACACGCGCTCGATGGCGCTTCTTAGGTTGATACGTGCGCTTTGGCATAGAAGATTGTCACCTCAGTTTCTGGATAATGCCTCTCGATGTCCCATTGCTTGAATCAGCACAGCGCTAGCGGGCAACAAAATACCACCTGTGAAGGTGATCTGGGAATATCACATTGGATTATTATAATCAGGGCACTACCAAGCAGTCAAATCTCCGTGACTGAAGAAGTTGAAAAAAGTCTCTCAGCCACTCAGGTTTCGGCAGGAAAACAAGGCGATAAAAGGA
>JANXAX010000225.1 GCA_025062175.1 Anaerolineae bacterium
ATCTTGCGCTCGTCGAACTTAGTGTGCGCCGGCTTGTCCTCAGCTGGATGCCCGACCGGCACCAGGCAGAGCACGCGCAAGTGTTCGGGGATGCCCAGGAGGCGACGAACATACACCTCGTCTGCGGTCTGCGGATAGACCCCCACCCAGACCGCCCCCAGGCCGAGGCCGGTCACGGCAAGCAACAGGTTCTCGGTCAGTGCGCTGCAGTCCTCTATCCAGCGGGAAGACCGCCGCGCATCGCCCAGGATCACAAATACCACTGGGGCGGATTGGCACATAGCGGCCCACGGGTGCACCCGGCTCAGCGCTTCACGCAGATCTTTGCGACGCACCACAATGATCTCCCATGGCTGCATGTCGTCTGCCGAGGGAGCCGCCATGGCTGCCTCCAGCAACGCGCGGATCTCCGCATCCGAGACAGGCTCGACGGTGTATTTTCGGATACTGCGGCGCTTCCTGATCAGCTCTAGCATCTCCGACATTGTGCTTCCTCCCATCTTTATGTGACCAGACGCAAACGATGTTTCGCTCGATCTCAGCCGCAACCCAGGGAATGCGAATCCCTTGGATCCCTACAGGCGTCACCAGACCGACCTTTCGACCCAATAACTGTTCAAGGCATTCCGCTAACTCCCCAAACCGCAACCCTATCGGGCGCTCGAAATCAGCCACAGGATCCACCTCGCTTTCTTCACGCACCCGTCCTTAGGCGTATGAGCCGACCAGGCCAATCCGCACAACCCCGTACTCACCGGCCAAGTAGGGATAATGCTGCCGCAATAAAGCAAGAAGCTTTTCCCGATCCATTGTTGCGTTCTTCTGTTCCGAGAAACGTTCAAGCATATCGCACACTGACACCATTTTACCGTAAAAGGACGTTTTTTGCTCAAGCATCCTTCAGGTGGGTACATTTTCCATGGCGGGTGAATGGAGACAGCATCCCCAGGTTGTGCCAGCTGTCAGAGCTAGAACTATCAGGAATGGGCATCGAATGTGCCGGTTTCGCATCGCGGATGCGGCGCCAGGCGACAGTTCCGGGCGAACATTTTGCCGAAGCCAGGATACGTGGCGAGCTCAATAAAATGCACTTGGGTATGTAGCGTGCGCGCCTTCTGGCGCAGCGAGCTGGATAGGAGCAGTTGACGCGCCCCCACACCGGCAGCGTTGCCGATCTGGGCAAAACGTTCGAGTGGCAGGTCGGGCAACAGGCCGATGGCGACCGCGTTGGCGATGTCGAGGTAACTGCCAAAGGCGCCAGCGATGAGCACTTTGCTCACCTGTTCGGCCGCCAGGCCGTTTTCCCGTAAGAGCACTTCAATGCCCGTCTGGATGGCTGCCTTGGCCAGTTGGATCTCGCGCACGTCCTGCTGCGTCACCGTGATGACGCGTCCGTCCTGTTCGGCCAGGACGAAATGCCACTGACCATTGCTGCGGCGCAAGCGCGGGTGCGAGCCTGCGCGAAAGGCGCCGTTTTCGCCCAGGACACCCGCCAGGCGCAGCTGGGCGATGGCATCCAGGATGCCCGAACCGCAGATACCCACTGGCGGGGCATCGTGGATCGTCTTGTAGAACACGCGCTCGGGAGTGATTTGCACTCGTTCAATGGCACCAGCGGTGGCACGAATACCGTGTTGAATGTGGTAGCCTTCGAACGCCGGACCGGAAGCACATGACAGGCTGGTGATGGCGCCGACAGGGGTGATGAGCGAGATTTCAGTGTTGGTGCCGATGTCGAGCACCAGTGTGGTGCCTTCCGACCATGTGTGCGCAGTCGCAATCAACACCGCGACGTGGTCGGCGCCTACATAACCGGCGATGTTGGGTGGTATGTACACATGTGCTCCTGGCGCGATGCGCAGGCCAACGTCGCGCGCCTGGATGTCGAGCGCGCTCACCACCGCCGGGATAAACGGAGAACGCGCCAACTGACGCGTCGGCAGACGCAGCAGCAGGTGATGCATCGCAGTGTTGCCGACGATGACCGCCTCGACGATGTGCTGACGATCTGCGCCAGCTGTATCGCACAATGCGTCGATCAGTTGATTAAGCCCTTCCACCACGGCTTGCTGTAATCGGACGGCGCCTTCAGAGTTACTCTCGGCATAGGTGATGCGGCTGACGATGTCCTCTCCATAGCTGATCTGCGGGTTCATCATCCCATGGCTCGCCAGCAGGTGACCGTCACGCAGGTCGACCAGGTAGCCGGCGATCTTGGTGGAGCCGAGGTCGACCGCCAGGCCGAGCGGCGGTGCGCCCACCGGAGTCACCGCCACAATTGTGTCGCCGCGGATGTGCGCCTGACAGCGCCACTCCCAGGCGCGCAATTGACGTGGCAACTCCTGCAACACTCCCAGGTCGATCTCCGTCACTGCCTCATCGCTCAGGCGACCAACCGCCCGGAGCAGGTTCTCCGCATCCGCCGTAGGATGGCCCAGGGAGGGAGGTTCCAACTCAACAGTGACGCTGCGCACAGGTGGCTCGATCAATTCCACTGCTCCTTCCATTCCTTCCACCTGTGTGCGCATCGGCGTGCTGAGCGATTCGGCCGGCACGTCCACCTTACAGTCACTCAGCGGATAGGCCATACAGGCCAGCCGAAAGTTCTGCTCGACCTCTCGTTGGGTCAGTGCATCGCGTTCGTGAGCGGTGAGTGCGGAGAGCTGCCCGGACAACACGCGCACCTTGCAACGCCCGCAAATGCCGACACCGCCGCAGACACTCACCAGCTCGACGCCCAGATGGCGTGCTGCGTCCAACAGGGACATCGCGCTAGCTACTGTGCCGCGTCGGCCTATGGGCTCGAATTCGACATGCACCGTGGATCCAGAGGGATCAGAGGTGCGCATAAATCACATATCCTCTAGGTCTTGTTGGTGGCTCACAAGATACCATCGACAGGTCGATTATAACGGAGAAGGGGGTGCTGATGCTACCCCCTTCCCGAATCGTCATCTGCTTTCGTGCCGGGATACCGGCCGGGTTTCCCTAGCGATATACCCCGTACTCGCGCGTGAACTCGAACATGGCCTTGACATTCTCCGGCTTGGCCTCGTCGAGCAGGGCCGAGGTATCCATAATATAGCCTCCGTCCTTGCCGACTGTGTCGATGAGCCATTTGCAATACGCTTTCACGTCATCTGGGGTACCGGTCAGCAGCAGGCGGTTGGGGACGTTGCCCGAAATGGCCGCGATGCCATGCAACATCTCCTTGGCCTTGGCCATGTCCATCGTGGCGAAGTGGTACACCACCTTGCCCTTAGGCACATCGACAAAGTACTTCAGGCGCGGTGTATCGTTGCCCTCGCAATAGATGACCACGATGCACCCTCTCTCGACCAAGCCCTCGATCGCGCGTTTCAGGAAAGGCCAGTAGAAGGTCGCGTACTGCTCATCCGACATGAACCCTTCCGAGCCCTTGTGCATCCAGATCCAGGTGAGTGGCAGGTCTGCCCCTGCCGCAGCGGAGCCATATTCGATGCACAGCTGGGTGGTGATTTCGAGCGCTTTGAGCAGCTTATCGGGCCGGCGGATCATGTCGGACATAATGCCGCGCGTGCCACGCAATGTGTCACCAATGATATCAAAGGGTGGCCAGCTGAAAGCACCGTAGGCCAAAGGGAAACCCTTCTTTTTGATCTCCTGGGTATAGCGCCCCAGAGAAGCAAACCACTTGCTCAGGAGCTTGCCAGCTTTAATCGCGTTTTGCAGCGCGCGCTGGACCTCGGGTTGGGCAAACGCCGTCAGCAGTCCGGTCCAGCCGAACCACATCATCAGGCGCATCGGGGGGAAGCCGGCAAAGCCTTCCAATGCTTGGAACGAACGTGGCAGCCATTTGGTGGCCATGAAGTGGGATGGGTCATAGATGAATTCGTCGTACTCCTCAGCCTTCATGTACTCGCCTTCGACGAACTGGTACATGATATTGTCTCCCAGTCCGTGTCCGGCCCACCGAAACCATTTGACGCCCAAGAACTCCATCGGTTGTGCCGGATAGGCGAGCACAGGTCCGAAGTCGGCGTCAGGCTGAAAATCGTCCAGGAACTTATGGCATGCGCGACGCGCCAACGCGTAGTCGTTCATGGCCTCTTTGATGGTGACGCCGGCATAGTTATAGACGAACAGCTCATAGGGTCCCATAATGGGCACGCGATCCGGCACCTTGCCCGTGCAGGCGTCCAGGATACGCTTGACGCGCTCTTGGTACAGCTCTTCCGGTGACTTTTCCATGATCAATTCCCTCCTGTCCACTGGTTGGCCAATTTGACGGCGGCAGCAGCATCTTCACCATACGCATCGGCGCCAATGTATTTGGCAGCTTCTTCGTCCATCGGAGCACCACCGATCATGATCTTGACCTTGTCGCGCAGGCCAGCTTCCTTGATCGCCTCGACGGTCACGCGCATCTGATCGAACGCCAGGGTGAGGAATCCGCTCATGCCCACGATTTCGGGGTTGACCTCGCGGATTTTTTCCACAAACTTGCTGGGTGGAACGTCAACTCCCAGGTCGAAGACCTGGTAGTTGTTCACCTCGAGCATAAATGCCACGATGTCCTTGCCGATGTCGTGGATGTCACCCTCGACCGTGCCGATGACCACTTTGCCGCGCGGTTTTGTCTGGGTGGTCACTTCACCTCGAATCTTGGGTTTGGCCAGCTCGGCGATTTCTTTGAGGATTTCTCCGGCGACGACCAGCTCGGGCAAGTAGTATTCCTTGCGCTCGTAGCGTTCCCCAACGATCGCCATAGCCTCATGACCGGCTTCCAGAACCTCGCGTGGGTCGACGCCGGCGTCCAACATCTGCCG
>JANXAX010000226.1 GCA_025062175.1 Anaerolineae bacterium
GAGCGCGATGGGCGCAGGCCTGTCCCATCCGCTCATCTCTACGGGACTCCTATTATAGCACACAATCGCGCCCTTGTGGTTTGAATCCGGTTAGAATTTGGTTAGGATTTGGTTGGAATCGAGAATGACCTCACGCCGAGCACGCCGATTGACTCTGCCCCACTAATGCCTAGAATCCTATAGAAAATGGCATCCACGACGGACAACCCATCTCGCCACCCGCAGTACATACCCGAGGCAGCGGAGGCTGCCTCGGTTGCGCATGCGCTGGTGCGTCGCCTCGACGCCGGCCTGCTGGTGGCACTGCTCCTGACGCTGTTCGCCATCTGGCCGCTGCTAAGCCACCGCGGTTTGCCCAACACAGCCGATGGAGCGGTGCACTTGATGCGCCAGGCGGAGCTCAACCAGGCCTGGCAGGACGGCATTCCCTATCCGCGCTGGGCACCCGACCTGGCGTATGGATACGGCATGCCCCTTTTCCACTACGCGCCGCCGCTGCTCTATCACGTGACCCAATGGCTACATATGGCGGGGCTGCCCCTGGATGAGGCGATGAAGGGCACTTTGGTCTTGATGGTGCTGTTGTATAGTGTAGGTAGCTATCTCTTCGGACGCGATCTCTTCGGCCCGCGCGCGGGGATGCTGACCGCCGCCCTGTACTTGTACACCCCTTACCGGCTGCGTGAGCTCTACATCCAGGGTAATTATGGCCAGTTCTGCGGACTGGCCTTTTATCCGCTCATCCTATGGACCTTCTACCGCAGCGCCACCGACCGGTCCTCGCGCTATCCCCTGTTGGCGGCGTTGTCCTTGGCCGGCTTGTTGTTGAGCCACAACATCAGCTTTATGCTGTTTGTCCCCCTACTAACAGGTTATCTGGTCTACCTATTCATTTTTGGTGCGCCGGGCATACTGGCGCGCAGAGAGGTGGTGTTGCGCTTCATCCTGGCCGGCATCCTGGGCCTGGGGCTTGCTGCCTTCTTCTGGCTGCCTGCCTTCGCCGAACGGGACGCCATCCGCCTTGCCGGCATCACCACCGGCTTTTTCGATTTCCGGCGCAACTTCATCAGCCTGGAGGAGCTGCTCGCCCTGCCGCACCCGCTCGACCAGGCAGCTGTCAACCCGTACTTCCCGCTCAGTTTGGGCACGGCACAGATGGTGCTCGTCGGGCTGGTGCTGGTGAACCTCTTCATCTGCCTATGGGTTCGGTTGGGCGCATCTTGGCTGCGCCGGAGCGCGGTGGGGATGAACGTCCCCCTATGTCCCACAGACCGACACATTGGCGGACATGTGTTTTTCTTCGGCGTCGCCCTGCTGGTGTATGGCTTTCTCACGCTCCCTGTATCGCAACCCCTGTGGGAGGCAGCGCCGTTGCTCGAACTGGCCGAGTTCCCCTGGCGCATGCTAGGACCGGCGGGGTTATGTGCCGCGGTGCTGGGTGGCGTGTGGGTTTCTCTGGGTGAAAGGTGGTTTGCCTCTCCTGCCACGTCTCGGCACGCCGGCCGTGTTGCCCTGGTCATCGGGCTGATGCTGACCCTCGCCGCCAATCTGTTTTATCTCTTCCATTCGCAGTTTATCGTTTGGGGCACGCCCGCCCCGGCTGATGTGATAGCTTATGAGCGCCATTCCAAGGCGGTCGGCACCACCAGCACTGGCGAGTTTCTGCCGCGCTGGGTGGAGCGCCTTCCCCTGCCCGATGTACTGGCACCGGCCCCCGCAGGTGAGCTTGCCCCGCGGGTCGAACCGCTTTCCCTGCCCATTGGTGCCAAGACACGAACATTGCAGGTCACCGCCCACCAGATTCTCATACATGTCCACAGCCCGACACCTTTCACTGCTACCTTCCGACTGCTCTACTGGCCCGGCTGGCAGGTGACGATTCGGCAGCAACCCGACGCGGCCTGGCAACCGGTGGCAAAGGTCGGAGTCACCTGGCCAGATGGATTGCTCGAGGCGCCGCTGCCCGCTGGGGACTACGAGGTCTTGCTGCACCTGGAAGAAACCCCTCTGCGCCGCTTCAGCACGGGGATCTCGTTCCTCGCCGTCGCAGCGTGTCTCGGCCTCGTCCTGTGGACGCGGTTGCGTCCTGCCACCCAATCGCACCTTCCGGCTGCTACGTCACCGAATGCGCTTTATCCATTGAGCGAAGCCCTGCTCCTTGCGTTTGGTCTCCTGATCCTCGTGTTGGTGACCCGTCCCCTCGAAGGGTGGCTGCGCGTGCAGTCCCCACCTGGCGCCGTGCTGGGCGTGGAATACCCGCGCCGGGCGACCTTTGCCGAGCAAGTGCGTCTGCTGGGATATGACCTGCCGTCCTGTAGCCAGTGGTGGACGCAAATCCGTTGCATCAAACCTGTGGATAGGACGCTTCCGGAAATCCTCGCTTATCCCGGCGACACGCTGAGCGCCGTGCTCTACTGGCAGGCGTTGCGCCCCCTGGAGCACGACTACAGTGTGTTCTTGCAGCTGAACGGGCTGGACCAGCGCACCTACGCCGGGACTGATGAGTTGCACCCGGACGACATCCCCAGCTCGACCTGGCCGCCGACGCTGTACGTGCGCAATCCGTTGCGTCTAACGTTGCCGATGGACGCCCCACCGGTGCGCTATACGTTGCAGACCGGCCTGTATCTGCGCTCAAGCGGCGAACGGTTACGCGCTGTGGAATGTGCATGCAGCGAGTTTTCGCTCGCCTATGTCTGGCTGTTGCCAGCGATTCCGGTCAACGAACGAGACATCCCCCACCGGCTCGACTACCGGCTAGGCGACGCGATCCAGCTGCTCGGCTATCGTCTGCAACGCGCACCGGGTCGGCTGACCCTTTACTGGCGCGCCACAGAATATCAGAGCGCCAGCTACACTGTTTTCATCCACGTGTACGACGCACAAGCTCACATGATCGCCCAGGCAGATGCCTTGCCGCTGGGTGGCCTGTATCCCACCGATGCCTGGCTGCCGGGGCAGATCATCGTCGATACCCACACTTTCGCGTTGCCGCCTCAAGCGCATACCCTGCGCGTGGGGCTGTATGAGCTATCCAGCATGCGACGCCTGAGCGTCACCGCTCCGGACGGGCAACTCGCCACGGACGACGCCATCGAGATCCCAGTTTCCGATGCCGAACATTAGCAGCATGCCAACCGTCGCCGTCTTGCTATTCTTCCTGGTGCTCACTCTTGTTGGCACCCACCCTTTATGGTGGCATTTGCCCACAGCGGTGCCGGGTGACATTGGCGACCCCCTGCTCAACGCCTGGATTCTGGCCTGGGATGCCCATGCGCTGCTCAACCAGCCCCACCGTCTGTTCGACGCCAACATCTTCTTCCCGCTGTCCAATACGCTCGCCTATTCGGAGCACCTGCTTGCAACGGCGCTCGTGGCCATGCCGTTGCAAGCTGTCAGCGGCCAGCCGCTGCTGGCCTATAACCTCACCCTGCTATTGAGCTTTACTTTGTCCGGCCTGGGTATGTATCTGCTCTGCCTACGCTGGACGGGCCGACGCACGGCCGCACTTATCGCCGGCCTGGTCTATGCCTTTGCCCCCTACCGACTGGCTTCCATCGCCCATCTGCAGCTGTTGACGGTGCAATGGCTGCCCTTCAGCATCCTCGCGCTCGATCAACTGCTCGCGCGCAGTGGACGAGATGCCAAAGATGAACAATCCACCGCGACAGGTGGCAACAACATGTCGAAGGCGATGCTCCTGTTTGGGTTGTTCACCCTGTTGCAGGTGCTGTCCAGCTGGTATCTGGCCGTCTTCACCGCTTTGGTGCTGGTGCTGTACCTGTTGGCGTGGCTTGGGCGCTATGGCCAGCAAGGGATGCGCCGGGCGCTGCCGTGGCTGCTATCCGCCGGGAGCGCGGTGGCATTGGTGGTGGTGCCCGTCGCGCTGCCCTACATCGCGGTGCTGCCCCAGCTGGAGGCGAGCCGGCCCACCGAGATGATGAGCGCACTGAGCGCCCGCCCGGGCGATTTTCTGGCTGCAGCGCCTTGGCTGCGCCTGGCCGGACCGCTGAGCACAGCGTACCGCGAGCGCCCTGGCTTCACCGAAGAGCACCTGCTCTACCCTGGATCACTTGCAGCACTCTTGACCCTGACCGCCGTGGCACTGTTTGTCTATCGTGCCGTGACTCAGAGGGGATACCTCGCCGCTTATTGGCGCGTTGGGGTGTTGATTCTCATCTTGCTCGTCGCAGTGTTATTCACCGTGGACGGCCCATATCGGGCGCTGGCGCACCTTTTGCCCTCCCTACGGGTGATCCGGGCGCCGGCACGCTGGATGACCGTGGTCATGTTCGCTATGGCCAGCCTGGTCGGCTACGCGCTCGCCTGGCTGCCGGTGCAGCATGTCACCTGGGCTGCCATTCCAAGGGCTGCTTCCCTTGTCCGGCGCGGATTGGGCTACATCATACCGGCACTCCTCGCCGTCGGCCTCTACGCCGAGTCGTTTGCCGTGCCGCTGCCGCTGGCATATGTCGGGAACCTCGCAGAAGCCCATCCCGTCTACCGGACATTGCGGCGTCTGATGCACAGTGGAGAAGAATGGCACGGCGCCGTGCTGGAACTGCCCATGTACGTCGCCCCGGCGCCCGAATACCCCGAAGCCAGGCGCATGCTGGCCAGCTGTCTGGGCTGGTGGCCACTGGTCAACGGCTACAGCGGTCTCACCCCGGCACGTCAGGTGGAATGGGGGCAACGTCTGGCCGCGTTTCCGTCTGCGAAGACGCTGGCAGCTCTGCGCGACCTGGGCGCGCTAGGGATACGCTACCTCATCGTCCACGCCGCCGAAGCGCCCTTCGACCCGGCACG
>JANXAX010000227.1:0-287 GCA_025062175.1 Anaerolineae bacterium
CCGCGACGAATTGTGGACACACTACCGGACGTACTACGGCCCCCACAACGCTGTGTTGGTGGTGGTCGGAGATGTCACGCCCGAACAGGTGCAGAGGCGGGTGGAAGAGCTTTTTGGTAACATCCCGGCAGGTCAGCCACCGCCACCCGTGATCGCTCGCGAGCCGCCACAAATCAGTGAACGGCGGGTGGTGCTGCGCCGGCCGGGCACGGCGCAATATTTCCTGGCTGCCTTCCATGTGCCCGAAGCACGTCACCCGGACAGTTTCCCACTGATGGTGCTCGAAG
>JANXAX010000227.1:311-4754 GCA_025062175.1 Anaerolineae bacterium
CCAGTCCGATGTCTATTACCGGCGGCGCGACCCCGACTCATCGCAGTGCCCGTCTCTACCGCGCATTGGTCGAGACCGAGCTGGCTGTGCGCGTCGGTTGCAACTATTCTTTCAACATCGACCCAGGTCTCTTCGTCTTCAGCGCCACGGTGCGCGACGGACGTACGCTGGAAGAGGTGGAAACAACCATATGGAAGCAGATCAAGCGCTTGCAGGATGAACCGGTGAGTGCTGATGAGCTGCAGAAGACCCAGAAACAGGCGCGCGCCCAGTTCGCCTACGCCTTAGAGAGCGTGACCAACCAGGGCTTTTGGCTGGGCCTGATGGAAATGGTGGACACCTATCGCCGCTTCGATACCTTCCTCGACCAGCTGGCCGCAGTGACCGCGGCAGATGTGCAACGCGTGGCTCAGACGTACTTGACCGAGACCAACCGCACCGTCGGTTGGTTCGTGCCGACTGAACCCCCGGAGGGCCAGGCATGAGCGTGGCATCATCTTTGCCATTCGATAGATCCGCTCCGATCGGACCACATACCATCCGCCGTGCCACCTTGACGAACGGTATCCGGGTGGTGGTACAGGAGAACCACACCAGTCCCAGCGTGGTGCTGCGTGGCTACTTGTGGGCCGGCAGCGTCAGCGACCCGCCTGAGAAAGCGGGCCTGGCCGACTTCACCGCGGCGGCGGTGCGCCGCGGTTCGACCAACCGCACCTTTCAGGAAATCAACGAACAGGTCGAGTCGGTGGGGGCCAATGTCTCTCTTGATGCCGGCCGCCGTCTGACCTACTTCGGTGGCAAATCGCTCGCCGAGGACCTGCCGCTGCTAGTTGACATCTTGACTGACCTTCTACTCCATCCTGCTTTTCCACCTCATGAGGTCGAAAAACTGCGTGGTCAGACCCTCACCCATCTCAAAGAGCTGGAGGACGACACGCGCCACCTGGCCGAGCGCGATTTTCGCCAGCTGCTCTATCCGGACCATCCCTACGGCCGGCCGGTTGAAGGCACCTTGGAGAGCGTTCCGCTCATCCAGCGCGATGATTTGGTGACCTTTTATCAAACCCACTACACGCCTCGGGATGCGGTGATCGTGGCGGGTGGTGATGTGACGGCAGAAGCTGTCTTCGAGTTGCTGGAGAAGCACCTGGGCGGCTGGCGAGCGGACGGGGCGCATGCTGCCGCCGAAATACCGCCAGTCAGTCCGCCACAGGAGGCACGCCGCTATGTGCGCACGCTCACCAACAAAACCCAGGTGGACATCGTATTCGGCACGGTCGGGCTGCCGCGCACTGCGCCCGATTTCTACGCTGCACGCGTGGCGGACACCATCCTCGGTCACATGGGATTGATGGGACGGTTGGGCGACACGGTGCGCGATCAGTTAGGCCTGGCTTACTATGCCTATTCCACCCTGGAGGCAGGCCTAGGACCGGGTCCATGGAGTGTGTCAGCCGGGGTGGCTCCAGAACACGTCGAGCGTGCCCTCGAGGCAATCCGCACGGAAATCGTTCGTATGCGTGACGAGCTGGTCTCCAAACAGGAGCTTGAGGACGCACAAGACTACCTGACCGGGACGCTACCTTTGCGGCTGGAGACCAATGAGGGGATCACTGCCACGTTGCTTGACATGGAGCTCTATGGGCTGGGCGATGATTACATCATCCGCTATCCTTCGATCATCCGCGCAGTGACACGCGAGGAAATCCAAGCGGTAGTACGCAAGTATCTGGACGTGGAACGTTTTGCCCTGGCAATTGCCGGTCCATATCGGGAGTGAGCGGCCAGGTTTGGAGATGAGGGCACGATCATTGCCACGCGTCTCTCTGGGACATTTCCCTACCCCCTTGGAAGAGCTGCCGCGCCTAGCCCGTCACTTGGGCATCGCGCGCCTGTTGGTCAAGCGCGATGATCAGACTGGCCTGGCCGGCGGTGGCAATAAAACGCGCAAGCTGGAATTTTTGGTGGCCGATGCCCTGGCGCGGGGCGCTGACACACTGGTCACCGCTGGTGCTGCGCAAAGCAACCACTGTCGTCAGACAGCGGCAGCGGCTGCCCGGCTGGGGCTGAGATGTGTGTTGGTGCTGGGCGGCGACCCCCCGACAGCGCCACCCACTGGCAACCTATTGCTAGATACCCTGTTGGGAGCCGAGCTGCGCTGGAGCGGCCCCTATCGGCGCGGTGAGCAACTGCATCATGTGGTGGAGGCGCTGCGCGCGGCCGGCCGATGTCCCTATCTGATTCCCTATGGGGGCTCCAACGCGCTGGGTGCCGCCGGCTACGCCGAGGCGATGCAAGAGCTCGCAAGGCAGTGTGATGGCTTCGTTTCGCTGGCAAACATCGCCTGTATGGTTGTAGCTTCCAGCTCGGGTGCTACCCAGGCGGGACTGGTGGTCGGTGCCCACCTAGTGGCTTATCCTGGCCAGATCATCGGCATTGCTATCGACAAAGAGGAGACGCCCGGCATATCCTATACCGAGCATCTGGCGACCCTTGCCAACCAGACTGCCGAATTGCTGGATACGGCGAAGACGTTCACTCCTCAGGATTTTATCGTCATGCGCGAGTACGTCGGCGACGGCTACGGTGTGGTCGGCGAACGGGAGCGCGAGGCGATTCGGTTGACCGCCCGTCTGGAAGGCTTGTTGCTCGACCCGGTCTATACAGGGCGCGCCATGGGCGGTCTGATCGATCTGATCCATCGCCGCGTCATCGGCCGCCGAGAAACGGTGCTCTTCTGGCACACTGGCGGCGTGCCGGCTCTGTTCGCCTATGCCCAAGCGCTGGTTTGAACCGCTCTGGTTGAGCATCATCCTGGCATGCTACCTGGCACTGGGCAGCCTCTATGCCATGCTGACACCTCCGTGGCAGGCACCGGACGAGCCGGCCCATTACAACTATGTGCGCCATCTCGCAGAACACGGCCATCTGCCTGTCCTCCGTTTCGGCGACTATCCGCACGCCTATCTCGAGCAGCTCAAAGCCGCTCGTTTTCCGTCTGAGATGTCGATCGCGCCGTTGCGTTATGAATCTTGGCAGCCCCCTTTATATTATCTCTTGGCCCTGCCAGTATATCGGTTGTTTCAGGGCCACCCACTGGCGCTGCGGATGTTCTCGATGTTGCTGGGAGCCGGAGTGGTGGTGACCACTTATCAAGTGTTGCACTACGTTTTTCCCACGCGCAGCGCATTGGCCTTGGGAACAGCCGCCTTTGTCGCGTTTGTGCCGATGCACCTTGCTGTGTTGTCTTCGGTCAACAATGATGTGCTGGCCGAATTATTAATCGGTTTGAGCGCGTGGTACGTGCTGGCGAGTGTCTTGCAATCAGGGCGCCGCCTGGGATGGCAATGGCAGTTGCTTGGCGGTGTCCTGCTTGGGCTAGGACTGTTGACCAAATTGACCTACTATTACATCGCCGTGCCGCTGTTCGTGCTGGGGCTCTGGTGGCGACACCACAACCTTGTCGCTATCGTGCGCGAGTATCCGGCGACATGGGGATTGGCGTTCCTGCTCGCCCTACCATGGTACGGTCGCAATGTCGTCCTCTACGGATGGCCCGATTTGTTGGGCAAATGGCATCACGATGCCGTGGTGGTCGGGCAGCTGCGCACTGCTGATTACCTGTCCCAGATGGGCTGGGCTGGTTATCTGCAGCATTTCTTCACCACCACTTTCCAAAGTTTCTGGGGACAATTCGGTTGGATGGCGGTGCCAATGGACGCGCGTATGTATCTTTTGCTGGGCATCTTGTCCGCCTTGGCAGCTTCGGGAGCGGGGTTGAAGCTGGTGGACTGCAGGCGCTGGCAACCCGAAGCGCGCCCCATCCTGCTCCTGGCAATCTGGTTAGCCCTGACTGCGGGAGGCTATCTTTACTACAACGTGACCTTCGTGCAGTTTCAAGGGCGCTACCTGTTCCCCGGATTGATCCCGTTGGGGCTCTTTATCGTGACCGGTTGGCGTGCCATTCTGTCGCGTCGATGGGCATTGTGGGGCGCCGGCGTAAGTGCAACCGTGACATTTGGCGTGGCTGTATCCGGACTGCTCAGGGGCGACCTGGACAAATGGGGGCTTGTAATAGGCCTTGGGATTGCAACTGGGTTGACGCTCTGCCGCTGGCTGCCACAGGGCTGGGATACCTGGTTATGGACGTTGCCATTGCTGTTACTAGCGGGACTGGCAGGTTATAGCGTGTTTGCTTTCATCGTTCCCAACTTGTAGCTAGATAAACCGACACAGCATTGATGAGTTTATGGGACATTCTGCTCGTTGCAGTGGGATTGGCGATGGACGCCTTCGCAGTATCGCTGGGGATCGGCACTACGCGTGTGGTCTGTGCACCGCGCCCCATCTTCCGCCTCTCGTTTCATTTTGGTTTTTTCCAGTTCATGATGCCAGTATTAGGCTGGCTGGCGGGAAGTCACTTCGCCGCGCTCATCTCTGCAG
>JANXAX010000228.1 GCA_025062175.1 Anaerolineae bacterium
CAGTCCATCCGCTATCTGCGTGACCAGTTCTCGCAGTATGAGGTAGAGGTAGAGCGGGTGCTGGGCGTCTCCTCGTACGATCTGCTGAATATGCAAGCGGCCAAGGTGCCGTTGGGCTGTGATGGGCTGATCATTCTGCCCTTCCTGATGGGAGAGCGCACCCCCATCTGGGATCCCTATGCGCGCGGGGTCATCTTCGGCCTGTCGCTCAATCACACGAAGGGCCACCTCGTGCGCGCGATGATGGAGGCAGTTGCCTACGCCCTATACGACTCGTATCAGCTGATCAAGAAATCCGGCCTCAAGATCAATTATCCCATCGTGCTCAATGAAGGAGGCGCTGTGAGCAAGCTGTGGCGGCAGATTATCTGCGATGTGTTCAATGCTCCCATCGTGCTGATGAAGCGGCGCACCGGTGCACCCTTCGGCGATGCGATTCTGGCCGGCGTCGCCACCGGTGTGTTCCAGGACTACTCTGTAGCGAAGGAGTGGGCCGAGTATATCGAGCCGATGGAGCCCGATCCTGAGAACCACGCGCGCTACATGGAGTATTTCGCGCTCTACAAGCAGATTTATCACCACGTCAAGGAAGACTTCCGTACCCTCGCACGGCTGAGAGATCGTCAGTAGAACAGCATGGCGCATGTACGCATCGATGTCCTGCTTCTACACTGCCATCGCCAGCGAGGTGTGGCCTCACCTGAATCAAATGGCCGGCGCGGCACGGGCAATGCCCCTGTACCATGAAATGGTGGGCTGGACGGTCGATCACTTCTACCGCGAGGCCGTCTACGTGATCGAGATGTTGGGCAGTGCCGGTCGCGCCAGCACACTCTAGGAACACCCCATGCCCCACGTCCGCATCACCGAGGTACTCATCCCAGCCCGACAGGGGCACTATGCCGTGCCCAGCTTGCTGGCAACCTGGAGATGGTGACCGGCTTCCTGGCCGCTGCGGAAGAGACGCGCGCACCCGTCATCCTGGCCTTCAATCGCCACGTCACGCCTGACATCCCCATCGAGCTGGGATTGCCGCTGGCCGTCCAGGCGGCGCAACAGGCCCGCGTGCCGGTTGCCACCTTCCTGGACCACGGGCATAGCTTTGAGGAGGTGGCGCAGGCGATTCGCCTGGGCGCTTCCTCGGTGATGTTTGACGGATCGGCGCTGCCCTACGAGGAGAACGTACGGCAGACGCGCGAGATCGTGCGTATGGCGCACGCGATGGGCGTGGCAGTGGAAGCAGAACTGGGCAGCATTGCCGGGTCGGCAGTCGAAATCGGCGACGCGCAACCCGCACCTGAAGCATACTTCACCGATCCCGCCCTGGCTGCTGAGTTCGTAAAGCGCACCGATGTGGACGTGCTGGCCATCTCGTTCGGTAACGTGCACGGACCTTATCGCGGCGAACCACGTCTTGACCTGGAACGGGTGCGCACGATCCGTGCGCTGGTGGAAATTCCGCTGGCCATGCATGGCGGATCGGGATTGGCTGACACGCTGTATCCGTCCATTATTGCCAGTGGGATCAGCAAGTTGGGCTATTACACGGCGATGGGGATGGGTGCCGTCGCGACGCTGCGCCGTCAGCTGATCGAGGCAGAACCGGCAGCTCTCGCCTATCACCACGTCATCAGTGCTATGGTGCAGTATTTCCGCGA
This sequence comes from Anaerolineae bacterium, assembly GCA_025062175.1. GTDB lineage: Bacteria > Chloroflexota > Anaerolineae > 4572-78 > NAK82 > NAK82. Next base: position 1,659 of record JANXAX010000228.1, read on the forward strand.
CGAGGCCAGGCGCGTGTTCGCGCTGACGGGCTGTGTTGCCAAAGCGACCCCCTGATCGACAACCCAAGACAAGCGGAGGATTTGATGATGCCAAGCATTTCTGAGGCGCAAGAGAAGGAACGACGGGTGCACGGGCTGTTATCGCAGCTGGGTTATGATGCGCTGATTGTCACGCGGCGCGATAACTTCGCCTGGCTCACCTGCGGTGGGCGCGCGGTGGTTGCGTACACCTCGCACCTCAGCCCCGTATATCTCGTCCTGACCCCCACTCGTAAGTACGCAGTGGGCTTCAACATGGACCTGCCGCGCACCATGGACGATGAGCTGGGCGGCTTGGGTTATGAACCAGTCTCTCTCCCGACCTTCGGCAAGACCCCGGAACAGGTTGCCCTGGAGCTGGCCGGCGCTCGCGCCGCTGCGGATGACCCTGTTTTGGGCCTGCCGATGATCAACTCCGCTGTTCGCAAGCTGCACGAACCTTACACACCCGAGGAGATGGAGCGCTATGCCACCGCATGCCGTGAAAGCGGCGAGATCCTGCGCCAGCTGGCAGACTGGGTCGAGCCGGGCATGACCGAGCGTCAGGTGTTCGCACATATGTGGTATTTATATCTCCAGCGCGGCTTTGAAGGCTGCTGCATGTTCGTCGGATCTGATGAGCGCATCCGTCGCTACCGTCACGCCGTGCCGAGCGACAAGCCGATTGACAAGGCAGTCCTGCTCGCGCCGTGCGCGTCGAAATGGGGCTTGCACGTGCCCAACAGCCGGCTGGTCTATTTCGCGGAGCCCCCTGAGGACATTCGCAAACGCTTCCACGCAGTGGCGACGATGCAAGCCGCGATCGTGTCGTGCATCCGGCCAGGTGTGCCGCTGCGTGCCCTGCTTGATCTGTGTCTCAACCTGTTTGAGACGTTGGGCTATCCAGAAGAGCGCTACAACCATTATCATGGTGGCCCAACTGGCTATCAGCCCAGCTATCCGGAGCGCTGCCAGGACCCCGATGAGGTCGTGCAGCCCAACATGGCCTTCGCCTGGTACTGCACCGTCGCCGGCGTCAAGAACGAGGAGGTTGCCTTGGTGGATGAACACGGCGCTGCGATCAAGACCATCGACCCGACGTGGCCCACCCTCACTATCACCTACGAGGGCAGCACTGTGGCGGTCGCGGACATCCTGGTGCGGGCGCGGCGTTGAACTCACCGGCTTTACAGTCGCGGCTCGGATGCCGTGAGCCGTTGCTTTGATATCGCCTGGCACGCCCTGGCCAGTTCACCCTAATTGAAATATGCCGTACTACGATCTGTTGCCGGTGCCACACGAATCGTCTAAAATGAGCTCGATGGCGGAACGCATGAGCCAGGCGGAAATACAGCATTACCTGAACGTGGCCAACGAAGAGCTCGTCGCCGCGCGCGACAATCTGCGTCTGGGTCACCTGCGCGCTGCAGTGTCGCGTGCCTATTACGCCATGTTCTATGCGGCCACCGCCCTTTTGGGCAGCCGTGGCTTATGGCGCAGCAAACATCAAGGCCTTATCGCCGCGTTCGGTGAACACTTTGTCCGGCCCGGCCTTATCGAACCGCACTATGGCCGAATGTTCCATGATGCATTCGAGATGCGTTTGGACAGCGACTACGCACCCCATGCCGAGCTTGACGCAGCCTCGGTTGACCGATTGATCGCGGATGCCCAGGATTTCGTCCAACGCATCCGGGAAATGCTGGCGACGCTTTTTCCAAGCGAAGAGGAAAATGCCGATGACTAGGCCCGAGCTTTCCTCGGCGGAAGCTGCTGCCCTCCGGATGTACGTCGAGGCGTTGCACGCGCGCTACGGCGCCCGACTGCGCGATGTTATGCTGTTTGGCTCCCGGGCGCGGGGGGACGTACACCCCGACTCGGATATAGACGTTCTGGTGATCCTGGAGCGCCCAAGTGCCCAGGAACTGAGCGAAGTGCGCGGGTTAGCGTTTGACGTCTGGCTGGCGCATGGCGTGTTGCTCTCCATCCGGGCGATGAGTCTCGCCGGCTGGCAGGCGCTCGCAGCGCGGCAGAGCCTCTTCTATCGCCACATCCTGCGCGACGGCATCTCGTTGCTGGAGACCCATCCCTCCTCTGAGCAGAGCTCGAGCTGAGCTCGTGTCGGTCTGAAGGGGGGATAGCCGGCGTAGCAATGTAAGTTTGTATCGGGTACGAGGGGATGAGACGAATGTATAGAATTAAGACAGATGCCAGCGTATGCCGCGAGTGCCAGGCGTGTACCCTGATTTGCTCGCTCCACCATGAAGGCGCGTGTAACCCAAGCCTGGCACGGCTACAGGTCATCAAGGATATGGCACGCTATGAGTTCCAGATCCTGATCTGTCAGCACTGTGAGTCGCCGGAGTGTCTGGCTGCTTGCCCCAGCGAGGCGATCGTGCTGAACGAACAGGGCGTGGCAGTGCTCCTGGAGGATGCATGCATCCGTTGCGGTGTCTGTGCGGCAGCGTGCCCCTACGGCGTGCTGTTCTACGACGAGGCACGCGATCGTTACCTGAAATGTGACCTATGTGCCGGGCGGCCCGAGGGTCCTTTATGCGTGGCGATCTGCCCGGTGGGCGCCTTGATGCTGGAGGAGGCAATCGCGGAGGAGGCCTAGCAGCGATGACAGGGGGTTGGAGCGGCAGGATACTGGATGTAGACCTCACGACCGGCAAAATCAGCTGGCGCGATACCTATCGCTATACCCGCGATTATCTGGGTGGCCGCGCTATGGCCAGTCGCATCGCCTGGGATGAAATACCTGATGGGATCGACGCCTTCGACCCCGCGAATCGCATCATCATCACCACTGGTCCGTTGACCGGCAGCCTGGCCCCAACCTCTGGGCGCACGGTGATGAGCGGGCTTTCTCCGCGTCCTTATCCCAAAACTTGGTACACGCATTCCACGCTGGGTGGCTGGTTCGGCGCCGAGATGAAATATGCTGGTTTTGACGGCATCATTATCACGGGCAAATCCCCACGCCCAGTTTATCTGGAGATTCGGGATGGCAACGCCCGCCTGGTAGACGCAGGCGATCTATGGGGAATGGACGCCCGGCAGA
>JANXAX010000229.1 GCA_025062175.1 Anaerolineae bacterium
CACCGTTGTGCTCTGGTACAATCGGCTTTAGCCCAACTGGCGGAACCAACACCTGTTCTCCCTCTCTCGTTCCACTCGAAGAGGGTTTGATATTAAGGTCTTATATAACGCGCGAATCTCGAAATGTCAAGACAACCGAAAAGGACGAGCGCATTTCAATGTTAAAACACACCCAGAAAAGAATGCACGGGTTTTCTCCACCCTAGCAGCTAGCGCACTCCCCACAAGCGCACCGTGCCATCCCATGAGCCTGAGGCGAGCAGGCTGCCGTCGGGTGCGAAGGCAACGCTCTGCACAGCCGCTGTGTGCCCGCGTAGCGTGCTCAGTTCCCGTCCGCTCGCCACCTCCCACAAGCGCACCGTGCCATCCCATGAGCCCGAGGCGAGCAGCCTGCTGTCGGGTGCGAAGGCAACGCTCTGCACAGCCTCTGTGTGCCCACAGAGCGTGCTCAGTTCCCGCCCGCTTGCCACCTCCCACAAGCGGATGGTACCATCCTGTAACCCCGAGGCGAGCGTCTTTCCGTCGGGCGCGAAGGCAACGCTCAGCACCACAATCCCTGGCCCGATCGCTTGCACTTCTTGCTCAGTCTGGGCATCGTACAGATAAATGCCACCTAAGGAAGCCACTGCCACCCGTCTGCCATCAGATGCCCAGAGGATCCCCGTAATGCTCTCCCTGCTCCAGCGGGCCAGTTCGGTGACATATTGGGCGTTTTGTGGGGAAATAACAGTGGCCCTAGGGGAAACCGGCACAGGGATACCGCGTCCCGAACCTCCTAGCACTCCCAAGAGCATCGTAATGATAGCGATCAATACTCCAACCGCACCGACCCAGCCCCAGCGGAGCGCCCGCGTGCGTCTCGGTTGCAACGCGGTACCACAATAAGGACAATAGCGGACGTGGTCAGGGATGATTTTACCACAGCCGGAACAACGCATCTTTTCCCCTCCCTGCCAGATTTACACTCGCTGCCCACATTCGGTGCAATATTGCGCCCTCACCGGGACGGAGCCATTACAGTGCGGACACCAACGGTTGCCGCACAACTGATGCGCGCAACGCTGGCAGTAGATTTCGGTTGCATCATTGACAAAGCCACAATGCGGACAGGCGACGGTGGTCGGAGGTCGCGCAGGGACAACAGGAGCTGAAGGCTGTAGGGGGACGACGGAGGTCGGGGATGGTGGGGGAACCGGCACTCTCGACAAACCCTGCACCACCGTCTCCAAATCCGGGACGGCGGCGACAGACCCCTGGCAGAAGCGCTCCAGCTCTGCCGCCAGCCGCTGTACCTCAGCATCCGGGCTGCTCTGCAACCGCTTCCACAGCGGTGTCTGGCCCGGTTTTCTGAAATCAGCAGCTTGGAAGATAAGATTCTCCCCAGTGTGAAAAGCTTGCCAAAGTCCGGGTTCGGCCTTCAACGCCAGGAGAGAGAGATAGATCACCAACGCGGGAAATGCGTCGACGTTCGCTTCGTAATAGCTCCGCACAATCCGCTCCGGATGCTGATAATTGACATGGCCTACCTCGCCCGGTGGACTGCCGCGCAAGGCCGGCAGGAAGATCCCATCGTAGTCCACCAGGCGGATGCTTCCCTCTCCATCCACCAGAACGTTGCCATGTTGGAGGTCTCCATGAGCAATGCGTGCCCCGCTCAGACCGGCGATCACACCCCGCCATCGGGCCGCCAACTGTCCCAGGCGGTGTGGCTGCGAGAGACAACTTTCCACGTAATGATGCAATTGTCGCCCCGAGACCCACTCCATCTTCACCACAGGGTACCACTGCCCGCGCACCCGAATCCCTTGTGCCAGGTAGGTGAAGTGCACCAAATGAGGCAGCCAGATGCCTTGTAGATACTGACTCAGCGCATCATAGCGCCGCTGTTGGTCGGTCACCGACCGGATGAAACAGCGAACGGCAAAGACCTCCGTTCCGGATTGCAGCTGATAGACCACAGCGAAATTGCCCGACACACCGAGGGGCAATCCGAATGAATCGGTCTGCACTTGTCCCTTTTTCAGCTCTGGGTCTGCAAAACAATTGTGGGGATTTTGGATTGCAGCGCTATAGTCACCGGGTGAGGGCCACGGTCCGACTGTGGACATATTAATTTTCCCAGGTTTGTTCAACCCCCAGCTATTGGCATAGCATCCGCCATAGTGGTTTCTCGGCTTGCTACTCTGTCCAGCCCAATAGCAGAGTCACATCATCATTCCGCATCTTTCCTCGCCGGCGCAGGGTCCTTACGAGCCAGTGGAACTGTTGCGATGTCAACTCTTTCCATCTGCCCCAGGGGTGATTCCCAGCCTCCAGTTCCCCGAGAAACCACGCAGCCAGCGCATCGGTAGCGAGGATGAACAGGTCGCCGGGCCGACACTCTCCCATACAAACCCGAAGCGCTTCCAAGCTGCGAAGGTTATAGTCTGGCTGGGTGGAGAGTAAAGGAGGGGTTGTGCTGAAATCCGCCGCCTGCTGGAGTGGGAAACGGACGATCACCTCATTGTCTCGCACCTGGAAGAGACAAGCGTCCCCGACTGCCAGTGCCCACCAATGGCCGCAAGAGCTCGCTTTCTCGGTGACATCGCGGAGCGACTGGCCAAATGCTACCCCGAGCAAGGTCGCAAAAGCCCCGCGTCGAGCTTTCTCGGCCGCATACCATGGCAGCCGTGCCCAGTCAATCCCTGCCTTCCATTCCGCAATTCGGGATTCTAACCAGCGCATAAGCTCTTCCGGTGACGGCGGTTCTCGGACGAAAGATTGCACCAATGTCCGGGCCCACAAGCGCGACTCGAAGGCGTCACTCGCCCCATCAGCCACCGCCAGCCGGCCGACCGCAGCATCGCAGGCCCAGGCGTCCTCATACTCTTCCAACCGGTTGCCTTCCTTGGGAAGATGAAACGCCTGAACGCGCAGCCTCAACATTAGAGCCTCCAATCAGCGCAACCCTTTGGGCCGCGTGCCGATGTCCAGGAACTTGATCACTTCAACGATGTCGGCGTTGAAGACGAAGCCGCGCGACTGCGGGCCAATGGCATAGCCCTCACCCTTAGCTGCCTCACGGATGTGAGGCGGCAGAAAGCTGGACATCTGAAAAAGTTGCCGGGCATATTCGTCAGGCAGGCCTGTCTCATCCTCCGGATATAGGATGGGTCTGCCAGGCTGAGAAGAAAGATGCAGATTGAAGAGCAAGAGGTTGCCGTCTTGGGTGGCCAGTTGGCGCAGCACCTCAGCCGGCGGCCGAGGGTCGCCGTCGGTCGCTTCGCCATCGGTGATGTTGATCACGATGGGCGGGAAGGAGTCGGGATGCTTGCGCACCCACGGCTCCAGGATCGAGTGGGCCAGGCGCAGCGCCTCGCACATCGGTGTCCCGTCTTGAGCCACCGGATCGAACCAGATCGGGAACTTGATCGTTTCTTCGACCAAACCCCCGGTCCCGTCTTCCACTTTGCGGCGGCGCTCTTCCACGCGCGCGGGGTTATCGGCCACATCCCGAATCGCAACCAAGGTTTGGCCGGCCAATTTCCCGCCCAGGGTCGGCCCTACACGTGGGCCGTAGCCGATCACACCGACTTCGTAGTAGTTGCGAACCCCCTCCTTCTGATCCTTGGTGCAGCGTATGGAGAGCTCGAAAAGCAGCCGGTTGATCGCATCGGCCAATCGTTCTGCTTTGCTCCGCCCGGGCTCGCCGCCAAAGGGCTCACTCATTGAGCCGGACTGGTCAATCAAGAACAGAATACAACTGGGATTCTGCCGGCTGATCTCTGCGGTGTACGCCATTGGGAAACCCCCTTTCGTATCAAACCCTTTCCGCCTCCTCGCGTGCCACGCGGCACCAGTTGATAACGCGCGTCGGGTCGCCGCCCAGAGTGTGGTTGTCCTTCATGATCGCCTCCACGCGGCAATTGCGGGTGAGGCGAAACACCTCGCGGATTTTGGCCCGGATGCGTTCTTCGTCAAACGGCATCGCCAGGTCTGTGGGGCTGGGCTTCCAGGAGAAGATGTAACGGTCGCCCAGCTTTTCCACCATATCGGCCACGTTGGCCCACGGCGATACCGACACACGCCGCAGCCGCGGGAAACGCTGTACCACGTGCCAGCGCTTGTCCAACGGCTCACAACAGCCGTAGCAGTTCAGGCCAAAGCGTTCCAGGATCGGGAGTTGGTAGGGAAACACGAACTCGGCGAACATCGCTGGCGAGATTCCAACCGTCTCCTGGCTCTCGGCGAAGCCCCACATGTCGCACGTGCGCACGCGACCGTCGAAATCCGGCTGCGGCAGCTCAGTGCACCAGCCCAATCCGCCCGAGCCGACATAGCTGCCGTCGTTGTTCAGGCTGAGCAATCCTTCCCGCTCCAGATATTCCAGCAGACGCAACGTGCCATCGCGCAAAATGGACATCAGGGTGTGGATCAGCTCAGGATTGTCCACCATATCTAGCATAATCTGCTGTAGTCCGCGCAGGTGGGCGAGCTTCATTGTCATCCCCAGCGTCCACCACCAGTTAGTACGGATGCGCACCGTCAACAGATCACCAAAGACCTCGTGCGCCATCTCAGCCAGGCGGTGGGTGGCAGGCCAGTCAATCTGCACCTGGGGCATGCGGATCTGCTGGATGTCCTCGGGCGCGCGGATGGGCGCCTCCCAGACGTAGGAGCCGCCGTGTTCGCCACCGATCACCCGCTCCTTGAGCCCCCAATCCTCCAGGCCGCCGGTATGCACGTGCGGTGTGT